>CAZSUE010000198.1:0-2320 GCA_964609045.1 uncultured archaeon
CCTCGCTTCGCTCGGAGTCAGCGTCCGGCGACAAGTGTGTCGCCGGATCCCCCGTTCCCTTGTCCCCCTCCCACCGCTCACTAACAGAAAGGTTTAATACTCATTGAAAAAATAGCTAGAAGTACTACCACACGAAAAGGAGCGTGTAGGTATTCTCTGCTGCCGTGAGGGGGAGCTATGGTTCTTTCGACATACCAGAAATTGGCGTTGCGGTATTTCGGTCGTATCGCACGTTCCGCGTTTAAGCGTCTACCCACGCTGAAACACGACCTTGACCAGGCTCACATGGATATTCGGCCAGAGATCTATTTTGCCATCGCGTTCTTCAACACCTTCATCGCGCTCGTCGCCGGCTCCGTCGCATTCATCGTCCTTTTCTTCTTCACCCCGGAATTCAGCGTCCGCGTCCAGCTCATCTCCATTGGCGCGACGCTGCCCATCGTCGCCACGGTGGTCACCTTTGTCGTTCATCTCGCGCTACCCTCTGCATATAAAAGCGTCCGCGCCCGCGCGATCGAGCTCGAGATTGGCCCTGCGTCCGCCTTCATGGGGATCATGGCCAGTGCCAATGTCGAGATACCGGAGATCTTTCGTGGCCTCGCTGAGAAAGACATCTACGGCGAGATCCAGAAAGAGGCGGAATGGATCGATCGTGATATCCGGCTCGGACAGGATATCATTACCGCACTCCACCGCGCGGAGGAGCGCTCCCCGGCGAAGCAATGGAGCGATCTCCTCGGTGGGATGATCACCATCACCACCAGCGGCGGCGATATGAAGACCTATCTCAAATCAAAATCCGATTATTTCAACCGCGTCACCCACGAGAAGCTCGAGGAGCGCGTCGAGTTCTTCGGTACGCTCGCAACCGGCTACATCATCGCCGGCGTGGTCGCGCCGCTCCTCGTCATCACGATCCTCATGATCATGGCGATGTTCAGCGGTGAAGAAGCGGCGAACATGTCGATCCTCGCCGTTTTCATCCTCGTCTTCATCGCCTTGCCATTGATGCATATCGTTTTCTCGATCCTCATCCACAGCCTCGACCCGATCAAGATCCAGGTGCCGGCGGAGTTCCTGAAATATCGCGATGAGATACTCGCCGTTTCGTTCATGATCGTTGCGCTCTTCATCGTGCTCGCGGCACTCTTCCCTCAGCGTCAGATCGACTTCATCCTCTTCGGGATCATGTCGTTCGTCGGTCCATACCCGTTCTACGAGACCTACCAAATGCGACGGATCGACCGCATCGAAGAGCGGTTCCCCGATTTCCTCCGCGATATCGCAGAGGATCGGAAGGTCGGGATGAGCCTCATGCACGCCGTGAGGAACGCGGCAGAGGAGGATTATGGAACATTGACGAAATGGATCAAGAAGATGGCGAACCTTCTCTCATGGAATGTCCCGTTCGTCGAGGTGCTCCGCCGGTTCACCGAGAACCTCCCCACGCCCATGGTCACAGAGAGCATGGGTGTCATTGAAAAGGGGTTCGAGTCCGGCGGTTCGATCACCGATGTCTTCGTCGATACGGCTGAGAACGCGCGGGACCGCCGCCAGCTCTTTATCGAGCGCGAGTCGACCATGGGGATGTATCTCGGTATCATCTATCTTGCGTTCATCGTTTTCCTCGGCGTCATCGTCGTGCTCGTCAAGCTCTTTCTCCCCATCATGGCGGAGATCGAGTCGCCCGATGTGGGCGAAGGCGACCCCGGGATGATGACGCTCGTGAATATCGGCGGGATGTTCTCCAAAGGGCCACCAACGCAGTTCTACCAGAATATCCTCATACTTGCGATCTATATCCAGAGTATCGGCACCGGTGCGGTATGTGGTGTGTTGATCCGTCGACGGTTCATATCTGGACTGCGCCATAGCTTCCTCATGATGCTCATCGCGTATGTGACCGTATTGCTCGCAGGGGTTTAACATGGCGAAAGCGAGAGCATTGCTCGGTCGTACGAGCCCGAACGATGGCACGCCCAAGAGTCGGCTCCGCACCGATAGACGGGGCCAGATGCATGTGATCGAGACCTTCATCGGCGTGATGCTTATCCTGAACGCGCTGGCGTACCTCGGTTCCATCACCGTCCCGACCACCACCGGCGCACCGTCGTTCAATCAACTCCACCTCAGTGCCAACGACGCATTGGCTGCAGCGGACAATCTTGCAAATAGCACGGGCGAAAGTACGCTAGCTCAGTGGGTGCTCGACGATAATATGAGCGCGTTCACCACCTATCTCAATCGCTCGCTCCCCGCGAATACCGAATACATTATCGATCTTGCCAGTACCGATCATCGAGAGCGCTTGTTCGGTACC
>CAZSUE010000198.1:2330-7829 GCA_964609045.1 uncultured archaeon
GGCGGAGTATGTGACGGTGCAGGAACGCCTCATACGACTGCCCGGATACTGCCTGAGTGCCACGAGAGAAAAAGAAAAAGAGACATTCGATCCAATGGAGGCGATAGGATGATGCGACAGGAACGACGGGCTGCACCGCCGTTGGGTAGTAATGACGGTGGTCAATTATTATTGCTCGCTGCTCTCCTCATGACCGTCTCGATATTGGTCGTGGGGTCGATCATCGTCTCCTACGGCTCCATCGGCGTGCTTTCATCGAGCGAGAGCACCAACCAGCTCAGTGCGCATTTTATCGATGTGCGGAATATTTTTCCCGATACGTTCCTCTATCATATCGAAACGCTTCGCAACCCCAAGATCACGCCAGAGGTCGTGGACACCGCGTTCGATCGTACGCTCGAATCGATCATGAGCCTCGAAAGCGAGGTCGGTATCGGCTGTACCGCCATCCTCCTCAAGAAGGAGATGCGACGCACAGAGGTCGTATCGGTCACGATCTTTATGGAGATCTCCGACGGCAAGGACGCAATGTGCGATACATTTATGATAGAAATGGCCACATGATCGGGATCACCATCCAGAGTGTTGGGAAAAACCAAACCCTATAGAGCATTTCTTCGACCGTCGACTCTATCGATTCTCGTCAGCAAAAATAATCGAATACAACGCAATAGTGTTCCTGGGCATCAAAACCTCCAACCCCGTCCCCCTCCCCCAACTTAACACCGCTTGGCCCCCTCCCCTAACCTATTGGTGGGCGGGGGCGGCACCATTCACCATTCCCCAACCCCTAGTGGCCTCCACCGCACACCGCGGCGGGGCGGGTGGAGGCCCAATTCACCATTCCCCAATCCCCAGTGGCTTCCCATTGGGGCGGCCCTATTCCCCAAACCCCAACCCCCAGTCCCTTCCCCTAACATACTCGGTCAAACACGCGCTTTGCGTTCTCACCGAGGATGCCGCGCACCGCCGCTTGGGAATGACCACGGTCGAAAAGGAGCTGGGTGAACTTGACAAAATCCGCCACATCACAAAACCCGTCCACCGTCGGGATGAACCCGTCGAGGTCCGAACCGATGGCGGCGTGGCGCGCGCCCACCAGATCGATGATGTACTCGATATGGTCGATCACACGCTCGATGGGTGCGCTGTAGTACGGAGCAAGGAAATAGGGCGCCACCATGATCGCGATCACGCCGTCGCGCTCGGCGGTGGCGTGGATACAATCGTCGTCGATATTGCGCCACAGCGGATGGATACCCGCAAGAGCGGTATGCGAGACCACGAACGGGTTCGTACTCGCCGCGGCAGCTTGAAGGAAAGTATTCTTCGGCGTGTGCGCAAGATCGAGGATGATCCCGAGCCGCTCCATATCCTCGATCAGCCCGTAGCCAAGATCGGTGAGCCGGTCGCCCGCATCGCTGGCTCCACCCGCTTTCGCACCGTCGCCTTCGTGGTACGACGACGCCGCAAAGCGGTTGGTGAGGAAATGCGCCATGGTGATCATGCGGACCCCGCGCTCATAGAGCCCCTCGACGCCGCGGCGATCGTCGCCGAGAAGATGGGCTCCCTCCAGCTCGGTCAGCAGCGCGATCTTCCCTTCATGAACGATACGGTCCAGATCGCCGGCACGCCGCGCCAACTCGAGGTCGTCCTCATAGCGGTCGAGCATCTGGTCGCGACGGTCCAGGAGTCGATGGGTGTGCGCGAGCATCTTCTCGCCGCCGCGCCCGATCCGATGGATCGCGACCGTACCCATCCCAACTGCATTGACACCACCGTCCCGAAGCCGCGGGATATCGGTCTGCGTGAAGAGCGGATTGAACCAGCGTGGCGGCCGATGACGAATGGAGAGGTCCACATGCATGAGATATTGGTACATGAGGAAATCGTTGTGGAGATCGAACACGAAACATGAATCGTGAAATGCGCGTGTATTGGCAGAGACCTCTACATCATGGGTCGAAAAGATGCCGCGCAACGCCTCGTGGAACATTTTCAATTGCATGGTTGCCTCCACATCCACTGCGAGCGATGATCGCACGCGAGACAGAGGTGTACTACCACGCAAGTTCATATCCTTTCGGGTCAGATGTTAGATGTCACATGTCAGTTGTCAGTTGTCAGTTGTCAAAGGTCAGATGCGTACAACGCCCTTCCCGTCTGGCACTTGCCGAATGCGAGTGTGGCTGACCGAGAACTACGCCGGGGCAATATGGTTTCTATCCTTTACCCATAAAACGCAAATATTAGGAGATCTGGCACCGCAACGAAATGGGTTCTGGGTCAGCTTCGAGTGAGCTGCAGCATCAAACGATCAGAACGATCAGATTATCCGGAAACTCTTATATGAACGACAAAGAATGCACATACCGCTGATACCCCATATATATTGCAGTTGGGAGTGGAAAAATGAAGTTAGGGGTCAAAATTGTCGTAATACTCGTTATGACCATAGTCGTGGCCGTTGTCCTCCAGGAATACGCAACCTCCATCCCCAGCGAGAAACTGGTAGAAACCGCAGAGGACGACTGTAGAACGATCGTCCATGATATAGAGAACGATGGGGTGCGCACGGACGCCCGCCTCGCAGCGTCGTTCCTGACGCAGCGGCTGGAGCAACTGAGCGGCACCGTCCGGCAATTCGCATCGCTTCCGCTGCTCGGCGAGACCGCTCTCGCGGCAAAAAATTACTCGAGGGAGGAGCTGTTCGATGCCTGGAGCGACCCGACCACGCGCACGTTCGACGATGGCTTTGCCGTTGGTGACGCTCTCGCCGCCAACGATATCGACGCTGACGCCTCTCAAATGCTGGAATCCCTCGCACCGACCAGCTCTGGCGATAGGAGCACCCAGGCATCGGTCTTCGTTCGGCTCATTCTCACCGACGCCCGCGGGTTCACGATCGCCGCGGGCGGTCAGCGCATCACCACCTTCGATCACGGTAACGCCGGCTGGCATCTCTATCGTGCGGCGAACGGTTCGACCTCATTTCTCCGTCGCTCCACTTCTTTGGCGCGAACGACACTGTTCCGGACGGCGATCGCAAATCCCGACCAATGGTTTCGGGGGGAACCGTATCGGGAGAACGATGTCTGGCATGTGGATATTGCCACCGTCGTAGCGGCCACGACATCCACCAACACTTCCGGTTCGACCGCCACCGCCTCTTCGCAGCATGCGGGAGTCTTGCTCGCGACCATCGACTACAGGACGGTGGCAACGAACACGATGGCGACGATCACCGACTCCATGGGCTCCGTGCAGCTTGCGCTCATTGTCGACGACACGGTCGTCGCCTCCTCAGGAACCGCTCTCGAGAACGGACGGGAACCGTTCTGGACCCCAACGGACGACCGTGCCTCCCGTACGGAGCAAACGGTCAGCGATCCGTCTACCACCAATAGAACCGCCTGGTCGGCTGTCGGGCGCTCTGGCCAACGACTGTACCTCAGATCCGACCGCGACCCCTCAGATGCGAATATCACCGCATTCGGCGCGACCCTCGAGGACGCGCGCAGCTCGCTGATGGCCACATTGGGATTGACCTCGTTGACAACGCTCGTGATAGCGGTGATCGTTGGCTATCTTTTTGCGCGCCGGATCACCGTGCGGCTTCGACCGTTGACCCGCGCCTCGAACGCGATGGCCCAGGGCGATTTCGATATCGAACTGGGCGACGGCGCGGTAGGTGCCAACGACGAGCTGGGTGAGATGATCGGTGCGTACGAGAAGATGATCGAGAATACCGCCCGTCCAGTACGACGGCTGAACCAGTTTGCGCAATCGATCGCGGCGGGCGATCTAGGCGTCGCCCTCGATATCGACGCACGGGGTGAAATGGCAACGCTGGTTGGCGCCATCGACCAGATGCGGAGACAATTGGCAGCCCTCGTCGGTGAGATCAGAACCGCGACCCGCGAGGTTTCGGCCACCGTCCAGCAGCTCGCCGCAGCAGCAGAGGAGCTCGCGGCGAGCTCGCAGCAGGTCGCCGCGGCCAACGACGAGGTCGCGAGGAGCGCGGATGCGCAGGTAACGCATATCGGCACGATCGAGCCCGCCGTCGACGACCTCGAGGGCGCTGCGAACGATGTGGCTGCGCGTACCCAAGAAGCGCGCGAGACCACCGCGACCACGCGATCGGAGGCGGAGAACGGCCGTGGTCAGCTGAGCGAGTCGCTGTCGCATATGACGGTGGTGGAACGCAGCATGCAGCGCGCGGAAGCTGCGGTCACGACGCTCGAGGAACGCTCCGACGCAGTTGACGCACTGGTGGCAACGATCGCCGGGATCGCCGATCAGAGCAATCTCCTCGCGTTGAACGCGGCGATCGAGGCTGCGCGCGCCGGTGAACACGGCGAGGGATTTGCCGTCGTCGCCGAGGAGGTGCGCCAGCTCGCCGACGAGGTGAAGCGTGCCGCTGCCCAGATCAGTACCACGATGTCCAAGATCGGTGCCGGCGTGGATGATGCGGTACGAGCGATAACCGATTCCACCGTGGCGGTGACAGATGGCCGCGTCACGCTGGATAAGAGCGACGCTGCCCTGCACAGCATCATCGACGGGGTCGGTGGCGTCCGCGATGCACTGGATGTGATCGAGGGTGAGATGTCGCGCCAGCGCCGGGCTACTGAGGCCGTGAGCGCGGCTGTGCACGAGCTTGCTACGCGGACCGGTTCAAGTGCTACCGCCGCGGGTGAGAGCGCAACCGCCACCGAGGAACTGAACGCAAGCATGGAAGAGATCTCGAGCCAGGCGCAGCATCTCTCCAGTACCGTCGCCGCGTTGGAGCGCCAAATCCAGCAGTTCAAGTTGCCCAACGCAGCGCCAGAAAGTGGGCGCACCAAACGGCGCATTCGTCGAAAGCGGCGGGTGCATGCCCGTACATTATGATCGCAAACCCCCTCATCGTGGGTGGCCAGTGTTCGACGATAACCCAAACCTTAAAAATGCCAGATGGGCTACGCGGTAGTACTATGACGGATAGGAACAGATCGGCGCAAGAGATGACCGATTCCAGTGCCACTAGAGATGAGGAGAAGTCGGAGGAATACTACCAATGCATCGGCCGGTATGGCGATTCGCCCCGCTGCAACTCCTGTCAGTTCGCTCGTGAGTGTAGGGCGATCAGTGTCCCTCATTCTCGGCTGAAGGACAAGTCGAGCACCCATGATTATGCTGCATGAACGCACGCTGGCAGTACCGTGGCCCACTCGAGCCGTCCCTATCGCCTCCGTTGCTCGAAAACGACCGCGTCCTATGGTCCGGGGTCGAGCGCAGAGAAGAAGCAATATTTTTTAACGGCGTTGAATGTTAGCGGTGGTATGTTCCAGCGTCTGCGGCGTATACCGTTCTCGTTCATCGTAGCACTTACCGTCCTTTTCACACTTCTTGCAGTGGTGAGCGCCGCTGCCATCGTCACCGTCCCGCGCGGGTGTGGGTGCCACAGCGGTATCGAGTGGTTCACGCTCACACTGGACGCGCCACAAGAGGTGCCGA
>CAZSUE010000199.1:0-7828 GCA_964609045.1 uncultured archaeon
CCCATCCCGCATCCCCGCTCCCTCCTCCGATGCGCCGCTGAGCCGCTACGGACGCCGTCGGATCCTGTGGTATATGTCCGAACCTACGAAAACAAAACGGACGAGGAGGTACCGTGGTGACGGGCGGCCGAGACAAAGAAGAAGCTAAATAGCATTCCCACCGTATGACGCTGCGAGATTGGTGAACGATATGGATGTTCGTATTGCGATCGAAAAGCGACGCGCGCTCCGGACCATCGCTACACGCCCCGTGGAGCCGGCGCTGGTCGAAACGCTCCTCACCGCTGCGCGGCTCGCACCCTCATGCTTCAATAACCAACCCTGGCGATCCGTGGTCGTCCAGAAGCCCGAAACGCTCGCGATGGTCAAGGAGACGCTCTCGAAGAACAACGACTGGGCCCGGAACGCACCGCTCATCTTTGCCGTGGCATCGCAACCCGAAGACGATTGCCAGATCTATCAACGCGAATACCATCAGTTCGACGTGGGCCTCGCCGTGAGCCAGTTGGTGCTCCAGGCCACCGAACTCGGTTTGATCGCGCATCCGATCGCGGGATATAGCCCGAAAAAGGTGGCGAAGGTGCTCGAGATACCGTCGCCGTACCTCGTCATCGCGCTGGTGATCTGTGGGTATCCCGGTGAAGACGATTCGCTCCTCACCCCGCAACAGCGCGAACGAGAACAGGTCCGGCCGGAGCGAAAAAAGGTGGGCCAGAACTTCTTTGCCGATCGCTGGGAGGAGCCGGTCCGCTTTCAATAGCTCCACTCTTCGTCTTCTACCGATGGATAGGAACGAAACGGAAAGGTGCCACCAATGAATAATGCCGAATTAATGGAGCTGGATACCAAGAGCTTCGATCCGCACCTCAAGAAAGTGGACCGACCGCTCGTCGTGATGTTCTATACGGACCGCTGCCCGAACTGCGCCGCGATCGCACCGGTCTACCGCACCTTGGCCGACGAACTCGATGCTCATGCGGTCTTCGCCCGGCTCAACGCGCAACGCAGCCCCGTCATCGCTTCGCGCTACGGGGTCATGGGCGTGCCCACATTCAAGATTTTCTGTGATGGGCGACCGATCTCCGAGCTCGTAGGCGGGGTGAACGAAACATTACTGAGAAACACGATCAAGGATGTCGTTCGGCACCGGACCGAATGTATCTCGCGCTCCACACCGGTCAATTACGAAATGGACGGCTATCTCTGATCTGATCTGATCTCTGAGGCTCCCTCCTCGGCCGAGAGGGTCCACGTTTTACCGACCATGGCACCGCTCCGGCACATTCGATGCAATTCGATGCGTTCGACTCAATTCAATTCAATTCAATTCAATTCGATCAGAGGTCGCTGAACCACTCATCGAGCTCTTCGTCGACCAGTCCCACCTCGTCCTTCGGCGGTTCTTCGCTCACCGTCTCCACCCCGCCTCCCTGCCCGGGTTTTGTTCCCCCTTTTTCCATCCCTGCCCTCGCCGTCTCGATCAGCTCCGCTGTGACCGGTCGTTCACAATATGGACAATGGCCCATACGCTTGGCGCAGGCTTCATGATAGTTCTTGCCACACTTGCATTTGAGGAGCGTCAATCCGGTCTTGACCACACCGAAGCAGATCCCGCATTTGACCGATTCGGTCGCCGTGGAGAGGGTGAACCCGACCTCTTGCTCGGTTGGCGTCGTGTCCACTTTCTCGGCGGGTGCCGCTTTGTCGACCCCTCCCTCCGCCCCGGCGAGCGCATCCGGGTCGATGGTCGTCCCGCACCCGGGACACTCTTGGATCCGATGTGCGCATGAAGCGTGATAGTGCTTCCCGCAGATGCATTTCACGATATCCAGACCGGTCTTGACCACGCCGAAGCAGACACCGCACTTATGCGACGCGCTCGCCGTGGTGAGCGTGGGGTGCTCGCGCATTGCGCGCTTTTTCGACCCCACACGCATGACCGATTGCGTCGCGGCGGGAGCGGGAGCGGGAGCGGGAGACGGAGACGGAGACGGAGAGGTAGGTTTGGGTTCGGGTTCGATTTCTGGCGCCAACTCGGGAGTAGGTGCTGGTGTTGGTGCTCGTTCGGGTGCCGATACATCTACATCTACATCTACATCTACATCTGCATCTACATCTGCATCTACTTCTACATCCGTCGCCGCCGCTCGCGTGGCGTCGCCTGCGGTGTCGGCGCTCGGTTCCGAGAAGAGGTCGGGGATCACTTCCTCACCCTCGCCCCCTTCGCCCATTCTTTCGACTCCTGGGATATCCGCGACCTCTGGCACCTTTGGCACTTCCACCGTGCGCGCCTCCAGCTCCGCGGCCGCTTCATCACGCGCACGCTTCTCGCGGCGTTTGACCACTACCATGATGAGGACGACCGCTCCGACGATGGCGCCAATAAGGATAAGGAGGAAGATCGGGTTGGAAAGCGAGAAGAATGCATCGTCCACCGGCTCACCTCGATCGGGGTTGTCGATCTGGACCCTAAACGCGGTGCGGTTGTAGACGGTGTGGCCGGTCCGATCTTCCACACTGATATTGAGATAATATTCCCCGTTGGGGACATCTGTGGTATCCCAATCCAATTGGTATCGGTCCTCCGCGGCGGAAGAGGCGCTGGCCACGCCGATGCGGGTCCAGGAAGTGTTGTCGGACGAATAGGTCCACACGAGGCTGGAGGCGACGATATCGCCGTCGGGGTCGGATGCACGGACGAGAAGCGTGGTCTCACCGCTGAGCGTGGTCCCCGCGGTGGGCGCCAGCAACTCGAGGGTGGGCGGTTGCGGATTCGAAATGGTGAACGATGCGGAGACTACCCGCTGGGAGACGAGCGAGGTGGAGTCGGTGGCGGTGACGCTGAGATAATACCCCGGACCGTTCTGGAGCGAGGTCGTGTCCCATAGGAGACGATAGCCCCCCTCTTCGCCAATGGCGGTGCCGTTGTCGATAGCGGTCCAATTCACGCCGTCACGCGAAAATGAGAACTGGACCCGCTCCACGTTGTCCTCGAGGTCGAAGACCGTTGCGCTGAGCGTTACAGTGCCTTCGACCGGGTCGTCGATCGGCCCGAGCTCGACCACTGGCGCATTCCTCAGGCTGTTATGGATCGTGCAGGGGCTGAGCGTGACATCCTGGCCGAAGAGGCCGGTGGTGTCGATGGCCCTGGCGCGGAACCGATAGCCAGCACCGTCCTCATATTGGCTAGTATTGAACGAGAGCTCGAAGATCGTACCGTTCGGGTTGGGATCGTTCCCGACCGCTTCCCATTCGCTCCCCTTGTCCGAGATGAAGAACCGGGCTCCGTCCGCGTCGATATTATCGCCCGGGTCGGTGATACGAGCGCGGAGCGTGATCGTCCCGGCCAGTTCCTCGCCGCCCCTGGGATAGAGCAATGTGACCACGGGGTTGTTGGGCGCAGTCTGCGAGATGGTGAACGGACCAGTGGTGTTCTCCGCCTCGATTCCGGTGGTGTCGGACACCATCACCCGTAACCGGTATTGATCCCCCTCCTCGGGCGCGGTGGTATCCCAGCTCCAGGCAAAGACACTCCCGTTCTGCTGGTACGGTGCCGCGATCCGCACCCATGTATCACCAACACTGGAATAATACGAGAGTCGGAGCGTGGTGAGGTTGACATTATCCTCCGGGTCGGTGACCTCTGCACGGACCGTGATCGTTCCGCGCAGTGTCAAACCCGTATAGGGGTAGAGGATCGCGATCTCGGGCGCGTTCAGCGGGATGTTGTTCACCGCCACCGCCTCACCGATCATATCCGCCGCATACAGCCCGGTGGTGTCACTGGCATTGGCCATGAGCCAGTACCCGCCCCGGTTCGCCACGGTGCTCGTGTTCCATGCAACGCGGTAGCGATGCTCCTCACCGCCGATCGGCGTAGAGCTGTTCCCGATGAAGGTCCAGTTCTCGCCGTCGGTGGAGTGGTAGAACCGGACCCCTTCGGCGTCGAGGTTGTCGTTATTGTCGGTGACGTTCGCCTCCAGCCAGACGATGCCGGAGAGGGTCGCGCCCCCCGTCGGTGTAACCAATGCGACGACGGGACGGTTGTAGACGCTGTTGTTGATCGTGACCGTGGCAATTTCCGAGCGGACCGTCCAGTTCTGGTCGTCGGTCGCCACGACGCGCAGTTGATACGTGCCGTCGTCGAACGCCGGTGTGGACCAGTTCAAATAATATTGGGCGCGAATGGACCCGTTGGGCGCCTCGACAGAATGCGCATGACCGAGGGTGCTCCAATCGCCCCCCGACGCACGCAGTTCGATCAACGGTGCTTCTACCAGCTCCACACCGTCGGGGTCTGTCACCGTTATATTGATCACCTTCGGGCCTGACAGTGTGACTCCGTCCTCGGGTCTGACGAGGTCGACATCGGGCGGATGGCTGGCGAGGATCTCCATTGTATTTCCGAGGCTGCCCAGCGACGGCTCGTAGACCATGGTCAACGGCTCCGCATCGCCGTCGGCGGTGACGCCTTCCACCGAGTGGAGCGCCAGCTTCAGTGTGGCCGGTTCGGTGGCGGATGCGTTCATCAGATAGACGAAGAGGAGCGAGACATTCCCCTCACGCGGGATGGCGCCCAATGCGGGCTGGAGTGAAAAGTGAACGTTCCCATCGTCTACGTCCCATGTGGCGCTATCGATGAGATGGTCGCTCCCCTCATCGTACACCCCGTCGCCGTCGATATCTTCGACACAATAGACCGAATCGACGAGGAGTGGGTCGTTGCCCGTACCGTTGGCGGAACAGACCACCGTTTCGACCTCAGCGGCGGTCACCGCGGCGGTCACCTCGAGCTGCAACATTGCATCGTATCGCGGCGCGGTGGGGTCATACCGCCAGCTATGGTCGCCACGGTCTGCATCACCGCGGTGGACGATCACTCCGCTTCTGACGGTGGTGCACGCGGAGAGGAGCGGCAACCCCGCAGTATAGACCGCCTCGCCGGTCCCGTGACCCACTGCACCGATGGCATCGAGCGAGAACTGGAATGTCTCGCCCGCGGTAACGCTCGAAGCGAGCTGATAGGCGAGAATGAAGGTAAAGGCGGTCCCCGCGGTGAGATTTTGCGCAAACGCCATGCTGAGCGTTCCGTTATCGGTATCGAACCGTGCGGTGTCGAGAACCGGTTCACCATCGTCGATCTGCCCGTCCCCATCGCTATCGGCGATGAGCATCACCTTCATGACCGCGGCCGCATCATCACCGCTCCCATTGGCGGTGAGCGTTAAATTTCGGACGCTGACCGAATTATAGTACGGTTCGAGCGCAAACTGGAGCATGACATCCTCTTTCGCCTCCATGGGGTGTGGGACGAAGTCGTGGTCCGCGGGCGATCTGGGCCCGACCGCGCATTCGACACCGACCACCGTTTTGACCGCGGAGTCCATGACCTCGAGAAAGAGCATGGGCGGCGGTTGCGGGACCACGGTACTGTAGGTGACATGGATATGGGGCATGGTGAACTGAAAGGTATCGCCGAAGGTGACATTTTCGGGGTTGCCGGTCATACGATAGAGGACGAGGTAGTGCCGGGTCGAACCGGTGGGGATGTAGACGGCTGGCTCTTGCGAGAGGGTGGCTGTTCCGTCATCGAGCTCGTACCGGCTCGAATTGATCAGCGGGTCGGTCGCAGCATCGTACACGCCGTCCCCGTCCGTATCGTTGAACCAAAGTATCTCCGCGATCGCTGCGGAATCGTTGCCGGTGCCGTGTGCCTTCAGGGTGATATTCGAGATCGCCACGCTCCAGACATCTGACGAACGCATGGTGAATTGTAGCATCGCATTCAACCCCGAGCCGCCGTTATCCGACCCCGGAGTCCAAATATGATCTGACGGGCTCTCGTCGCCCTTTGAGACGCGGATATCCCGCCAGCGGTCGTTCTCCTCATCCGGTCGGCGCCGTCGAGACATACCAATCTTGAAAAGAATCGGAATCGGCTCCCCAGCAGTACCGTGCCGCCGACATGCCGGGTTGGACGCTGGGGAGGTCGGTCTGGTCCACGGTCTCTTCGTTCGTGTCCACGATGCGTTGCAGCGAGATATTGAAATCGCCCAGCGCGGGCAACGAATTCGCCGCAAAATCCGTCCCTTCCTCGATCCTATAATGCGTCATCGGCTGTAGCGTGGTGTTGAATACGAAATCGTCGACACCGTTGGGCGCCTTGAGCCGGGTCCCGTCGATGCGAATGAACCAGCCGCTAATATCGTCCCGTGAACCGGTGGGGTTGAGAAGCTCGATCCATTCGTTATCGTTGGGCGCCACCTCGTTGAGCACGACATCGTTCCGAGCGGTGGCGCGAGAACTCGTATCAGTATCACCGCAACGGACGATGTTCATATCCACATCCACATCCACATCAGTATCAGTATCTCCCTCGAGCTCACCGGTGCTGGAGTTGTTCCTCCTACCGCTGGTACTGATACGATTACTGGCACTGGTATGGGCGTTCGCGTTGGGACCGCGCGGCGTTGTCAACGCATTGGCACCGAGTGCGGCCACTGGCGAGAGGATGAGAAGTGCGATGACCGTAGCGAGGACCAGAACGGCGATGCGGCGCTCTCCGGCAATGGTCGACGCGGAACATGAAGACCTGCACTGGGAGGTGGGGGGCGAAATGGGTATGGAACGGGATATTGAGCCTGATGGTCGATCGTGTACATCCATGGTACTGGCACCCTCTGTGCTATTGCCGGCGCCGGTGCTCACCTACGCCGAGAGACCGTGACCACCGAGGCCGCGAGAAAGTTACAATACGATGGCGGCTTTTAAATGCTGCTGTTTTCCGCCTTCCATGCGCTCTTGCGCCGACCGCGTTCCCAGGGCCCGTGCCGTCGAGCCGCTTCGCGTTCCGATCGGCCGGTCATATGTCCCATTAGGCGGACTGGAGATCGATGCCGCTCACACCGTCGATGTCCAGCCTCGTCAGTTCCAGCAGTTGGTCCACCGTCTCCTCTGAGACGAGGCCGCGCTCGATGCCGTAGTCGAGGATATCGACGGTACGGATGAAATGCCGCGCGAGCACCGTGCGCCGCGATTCGTTCCGCACCAGCCGGAAACGGTCGTTGTGGTTCGATTCCCAGAGCTTGAGGAAGAGGTGCAGATACTGCTCGAACTCCTTATGTCGCACATAGGCGAGCTTCTCATCCACATCGACCATGACGGTCTCATCGGGATGCTCGCGGCAAAAACAGCACTCGGGATCGACGCTATCGCCCTCACCGATGTCGTAGCGCTCGGCGGGCTTGAGCAGCCCCGCCCCGTCGTGGTCGACCACGAGCTCCAGCGATCGGAGCGGGTAGCTCTTGCAGCGGAGGGGGTGATTGCCCCAGACCATGCACTGGCTCTCCTCGTCGAGGAACACGCAATCCCCAATATCGAAATCCCAGAGGAGGACGATCTTTGCCCCTGGCTCGAGGTCGTTGATCGCGATGGCGGAGGGCACTGGTTCGAAATCGACACCCAGCTCGGCGGCATGCTCTTCGAGGATCGCCTTCTCCCAGCCGTAGATACTGATCGTCGTTTCCTCCGGCGATAAAAGTTGATAATAATACCGATCGTCGGACTGCCAGTGCTTCACGAACCGCACCACATCCTCCTCGATCTTTCGAGCTTTCAGTCCGCGGCAGCAGTCGCCGCACTGGGTACATTCGAAAAAGATAACCATGGTCAAACGCCGACGCCGGCATGAACGCGGCGGTAGATAAGGATTATGTGTCACATCGCACTCTACGCCCCCAATAAGAATAAAAAATGAATAAGATTCAGCAGAAACGGTCTCTACGAGCTGCGATCCGCGACACATCGAAGATGTTCGGGGAGACTGACA
>CAZSUE010000200.1:0-7814 GCA_964609045.1 uncultured archaeon
TTCGAGCGAGCGCTGGAGTTCGTCGACCACATGTTCGGTCCCACCGCGAAGGAGGATCGAGACCGCCTTCGCTTCGGTGCAGCCCTGGATGAAGGTGAGATCGTCGTTCCCGATCTTGCGCTCCTCCACCTTCCCGGCCGTTCCGAGGTCCTCGGCGGAGAGGTCCTCGAGATTCGTCACGATCTTCCCGCCGCTCGCCTTCGCCAACTTCTTCATATCGGATTTCTTGGCGCGGCGGATCGCATAGACGCCCGCTTTGGCGAGATAATGTTGCGCGAGGTCGTCGATACCCTTCTGGCAGATCACCACATTGGCGCCCGCGTCGATAATACCGTCGACCATCTTTTTCAGCATCCCTTCCTCCGCGTCGAGGAATTTCCGCAGCGAGTTGGGATCCTTGATCTGGATATGCGCGTCAACCTCGGTCTTCTTCACCTCGAGCGGCGAATCGATCAACGCGATCTTCGCCTCTTGTACCCCTCGGGGCATACCGGGGTGCACCCGTTCCTTATTGATGATGATGCCCTCGATAAACTCGGTGTCGCTGATCGCACCGCCCTGCTTCTTCTCGATCTGGATATTATCGGTATCGACCTCGAGCCGGTCGTCGTGCGTTTCGACGATCGCTTTCGCCGCGTCCACCGCGATCTTCGCCAGCGTCGTTTTCTTTGCGTCCGCGATCTTCCCGGTCATGGCGGTCTCGGCGATATTGATCAGCTTCTCTTCGTCTTCCAACGAGATCGGGACGGCAACTGCGTCCAGGAGTTCCACGGCCTTGACCGACGCCATACGGAACCCGCTGGTGATGAGGGTGGGATGAACATTCTGGTCGATCAGGTCCTCGCATTTCTTCAAGAGCTCGCCGGCGATGATCACCGCGGTGGTGGTCCCGTCACCGCATTCTTCGTCCTGCGTTTTCGCCGCCTCGATGATCATTTTCGCCGCCGGGTGCTCCACATCGATCTCTTTCAATATCGTGACCCCGTCGTTCGTGATCGTCACGTCGCCCATGGAATCGACGAGCATCTTGTCCATCCCCTTCGGGCCCAGTGTGGACCGGACCGCGTCGGCGATCGCCTTGGCGGCGGCGATATTATTACTTTGTGCATTGCGACCTTTTTCGCGTTCAGTTCCCTCCTTGAGGACGAGAACCGGTGTCTGACCTGACATCATGATTTCACCGTGTAAATTGGTTCATTATATCGAGTTGAAACTCCTCGGCCCTCGGAGTATAGGGGAACTTCTACATAAAACTTACTGGTGGCGCGTGGGTGGTATTCTGCGTCTGGCAGCCCAACATGTTCGTCCACCGATCAGATCCGATCGCTGCGCCCGATACGACCCATTTCGGCCATGCCCTCCATCTCGAACGACGACGGCGAGAAATGGTAGGCGATCCATTCGCGCGTCTCGAGCTTCTCGAACCCTTCGAGGCGCATGAGATAATTATCCTCTTGGTGTTTCAGCTCGAAAACGCCGTCCATCTGGGTGCAGATCGCCTCCAGAAGGTGTGGGTCGTGCACATTGCGATAGAGGAGGAAGAGCCCGACGCTCTTATTGTTCCGGGTCGTCGCCGTCAGCCGTTGGAGGAACTGGAACCATTCCTCCGATGGTATGAGAAGGAGGAGTGACGATAACGAATCGACGATCAGTTTATGATATGGAGCACGTTTGCGCGCCAGCGTCTGGACACGCCGGATATTCTTGAGGATGGAGGAGCGCTCGGAGAGGGTTTCGAACGATCCTTTGACGCTATCGTTCTCGTCCGGGCGGATCCCGACGCGCTTCGAATAGAGGTCGATGAACGAGAGGAGCCCGTGCGATTCGTACGATCGGATCTTCGGGAACAACGGCGCGATCTTATCCCGGATCGACTGCGGCGGGAGATCGGTGGTGATGATGATCGAGGGGATGTTCTGTTTGAGGCCTTCGACGATATTTTGTATCCAGAACCGGTCACCGCCGGCGAACTTGTCGCACTGGATCAGCGTACAGCTGGCAGGTTGGAGCCCGCCGCCGAGCGCCTCGTCCAGTTCGTCGACGCCGGTTGCAGCATATTTCCGCTTCGAGGCGGACTTTTTCAGCTTTGACCGCGTCTTGGTTGGAGCTGTCGCTCTCTCGGTATCCACTGCTTTCTTTAGTTCCGTCTTACCCGTGGGCTCGTTCTCACTCGTGGTCGTCTTTTGCACTGCCATGGCACCACCGCGGTACATAAAATGTAGTATGCTATTCTATTGATAGAGCGGGTCCGAAATGAAGAGAAATTTTTCTCTCACGCCGGTTTGGAATAGAACCCACCGGCATGGACCGTGAACCATGAGTTCATTATTTCTATTTGTATTCTTCTCATCGTTCCACCTCATCGATCGATCGCGTTTCGAATCCGACGCTGTTCGTCACCATTCCCCCCTCACTTCGGCCAGGAGCCATTGCCGTCATATTGGCACATCTTTTATATTCGTCTACTACATTACCGCTATTGTGTTTGATCCTCGACATCCGACAATTGTTTGGTGCATGGAAGCGCCCATGGCTGCATCTTTCGGTTGCCAGCCCCCTTGGGGCCAACACCGATGTAGAACGCGATCATGGGTGGCGATGTAGATAGCCGCCCCTTCCTGCAGGGCAATATGCTATGTTTTTGGGGTGGCACTGCGACATGTATGTACGATACGATACAAGAACAAAACGATAAAGGAACACACTGTCAATGAGGAGGCGATAGCATCGACAAAGTAGATCGGATCATCTATCAAACATTAATAATGCTAAATCAACGCTATGACGAAGAACATAATACGACGATCCAACGTGTATTGAATAAATATCTCCGTGGTATCCGAAGCCGTTCGGTCAGCGCCCGACTCTTGAAAATGGGTGTGATCCGACCGCGATACGAGGACGACGAACCCGATCGGGCCACGGTCTGGAAGATCAATATCCCGGTCATGCAGGATTATATCCAGAAGTATGAGGATGAACTCGCCCACGAGAACGAGATGCAGTGATCGCGGTCACGGCACCCTGTACTCTGCACAACGAGATCCGAAAATGATGGAGAGGATGAATTGTGATGTCAGCTTATGGCGCTCCCGGCTACGCAGGTAACCCGAAAGTAATGAAATATATCAATATGCTTCGCACCGGTCCCTCGGATAGCCGGAAAGATGCGCTGAAAAAGATCAGAAAGATCGCGAAGGACAACCCGCAATCGTGCCAGCGAGCAGTACCGTTGATCGTTCACTGCCTGCGCGATGTGAAACCGAAGGTGCGCGGCTATGCGGCGAAGACATTGGGTGAGATCGGCTCGCGGACGCCCCCCGCTGTGGCGCGCGCCGTGCCCTACATCGTCCAGAGCCTCAACGATAAGGACTCCAAAACACGGAAGTACGCTGTTCGCGCACTGAAAGATATCGGTAGCCGTTCCATGCCCACCGTGTCGCGCTATGTCCCGGCGATCATCAACAAACTGCGCGATCCGGATTCGAAAGTACGCCGTGAGGCGGCACGGGCACTGGGAACCTTCGGCCCACGGAACCGGAACGCGGTTCGCCCGGCGGTGCCGCATCTGCGCGCGCTACTCAACGACAGCGACAAGGAGGTGCGCAAAGCGGCGGAAGCGGCGTTGAAAGCGATCGGTGTCGCGGCGAAGCCGCCCCAGAAGCCACCGCAGCCGGTCCAGACCACCGCGGCGCGGCAGGCGGTCAATGTAACGATCAACCAGACGATCCAGCAACCCAACGCACCGCAACCACAACCACAACCACAAACACAAACACAGTCTCAAGTGCGCGCGCAGCAGCCCGCTGCACCGAAAGCGCAAAAAAAGGAACTCCCACCGCCACCGCCGCCGGAGGAAAAGGAACCCTCGAAACCGACGCCACCACCGCCGGAGAAGCGCCCCGAGGTCACCATGAGCCTCTCGTCTTCGGAGACCTATATCGCAAAACGCTGGGGCAAATGCAATGTGGTCCTCATGAACCATGGGAACGGGACCGGTCATAATGTCGACCTCGAATTCTCCGGCCCCGTGGCGGTCCAGGGGCTGAAAAAGGTCAAGCGTATCAAAAAGAACGACCGCGTCTCCATGATCGTGGGGCTGAAGGCGAAAGAGTCCGGCAGCGTCCCGCTCGAGGTCTCGCTCACCTACCAGGCGAAGAACGGCTACGAGTTCACCTATGAAGATATGAGCTGGATCGAGGTCGACGATAAGCAGTCCGCAGCGGCGCAACCGTCGAGCCAGGTATTCAATATCGGCAGTATCGGCGAGGTTATGGGCGCAGGCGCGAGCAAGACGAATATCAAGGACAGCGTGCTCCAACGCAGCAATGTCGGCGGCGGCGGGAGCGGCGGCGGCGGCGGGAAAGGCGGCGGAGGTGGATCGGTGTCGATCCAAGATTCGGTAATGACCCGCAGCAATGTCGGCGGCGGTGGTGGCGGGAAGACCTGTCCGGGATGCAACGCGCCGGTTGAGGCGGGCTGGGCGATGTGCCCACAATGTGGGACCATGCTCAAGAAGAAATGCCCGAAATGTGAGCAAGATGTCAAACCGGACTGGAAGATGTGTCCGTTCTGTGGCCACCAGTTCTAATTTGAGCAGACTCCCCTCCATCCCTCATCGATTAGCCGCAGTGCACTAATAGAACGCGATCAAAGCACATCATCGATCGAGAGCTGATATTGGGAAATATTCCCCCTGCCGAACCTTTAAATAGCGCCGCCTGGTTCCATTTTGCGGGTTGAATGGAAGGACGCAAGATCGCGAAACAGATATTCATCGTCGGGGTCGTATTTCCCGCCGTCTCGATCACGCTCTCACTCTTTTTCCTCAATTTCGAATACGAGGCGTACGCTCCCGAACCGCCGGGGTCGGAGAATAATTTCTACTTTTATTGGGAAAAGGACTACCTCGATAATGCGTCGGTAGACGACCCCAACGCCACACCGCATGATCAGCGTGGATATTACCAGTGGGACCTCATCGAGGAGGAGAAATGGGCTCCCGAGAATATCGGCGTCGCCGTCTACTGGTCGCTCACCACCATGACCACGGTGGGTTATGGTGACATCAGCCCCACCACCCCCAGCGGGCGATGGGTCACGATCGTACAATTTATCGTTGGGATCGTTCTCTTTGGATATATCGCATCGTTGATCGCGTCCGTATTGGTCGAGGCGAACTTCCGGGAGATGTTTGGAATGAATAAATGTAAGTTTAGCGGGCACATCGTGATATCGGCATGGAACCAGATCGCGGAGGTAGTCGTCAAGGAGATACTGGAGGCGGGACGGAAGGTCGCGGTGATCACCGAGAGTAAGGACGAGATCGGTACGATCATGCGCCTCGGCGATCGTAAAAATATCGCCGTCATACACGGTGATATCACCAACGAGGAAACGCTCGAACTCGCGCGCGTTGATCACGCATCCACTTTTATCGCATGCTCGAAGGACGATTCCATTAATCTCATCAGCACGATCCACGCACGGAGCATGAACCCCGACCTTCGGATCATCGCGCAGGTGGCGCGGGAGGAGCTCAAGAACACCATGCGCGTCGCCGGCGTATCGTATATCTCCTCACCATATGAGATGACCGGCTCGCTCATGGCCTCCGCCGCGTTCGAGCCCGAGGTGGTCAATGTCATCGAGGAGGTCTCCACCAGCTCCATGGGCTTCGACGTGCGACAATATACGGTCAATGAGACCGCGCCGATCGCCAATAAGAAGTACGGCGAAGTGCTGAAGCTGATGCGCAAGAACACCAATGTGATCGTGCTCGGGGTCGCAAAGCCACCGCAAACGGGCGAGGAGTATATCATCAAGCTCAACCCGCCGGATCACCTCATGGTCAAACCCAACGATATCATCCTCATTATCGGCGATGAGGAGAGCGGGCTCCGCACCGGCGTCTACCTCAATACCCAGCAAGGGAGATAACGGTACCGCCGCGTCGCGTGGGGCCGTTGCGTGGGGCCCATACCGTTCTCGTCGTCCTCCCCTCCCCTCCACCGGGAACACGGTGTTCGTACCGAGAAAATGGCCGACTGCAGTCGTATTCGTATTCATATTCGCATTCATATTCGCATTCATATTCGTAAGCGTATCCGCAGCTCTCGTCCGAGGCGTTCCACGCTGCCGCGCCACAGCCCAGTGCTCTTGGCCATAGACCGCCGATCACCGATCACGAAACTTTTATTATCCTTCGCTCCGATGGCTCAATACTTAAAACCCAGCTTTTTCATTTCAAATATGGACGGCTCGATCGTGGGGAGCCGCCGAGCGGCCATCGGTGATCCATTCCACCAGGTTCGCTCGTATCGTTCCCCACCACCGTCGAAGAGGGAGAGGTACCGATGCCGATTGGACGATCTATACGCTCACCATCATCACCAAGTAGTGCACATTCTGACGAACATCACGACCATCGAACCCGACCCTCTCGGCGAGGGCGATATTACTGGCTCCTCGTATTCCTCATCGCCGTCGCCGCGTTCGCGCTTCTCATCGTCCTCTGTTCCGACGAGGCCGCCGCGGGCGACGATTGGATAGAGTGGTTCGATCCGGTCGATAGCAAATCCGACGGATCCGGCTCCACGAGCAATATCCAATGGTACGGCCATTCCAATAAAGCGGACAACACCGCATGGGGCCGCTTGTGGGTCAACGGTGGGACGAATTGGAACTTCTATCTGAAGAAGAACTGCGTGATCGACGATACGACGAACTACGACAATAACGATTTTTCCAATACTGGCACATTGCTCAACGACACACCGACGAAGAAGACCGTCGGTGCCTACGATTATTATTATATCGCCGGCGATATTGGCGCGGAGGAATGGACCTATTTCGGTGTCGAGTTCCTCGGCGGCGGCGGGAGCTGGTACGAGATCAAGACCTATCCTGACGCGCACGAACAGAACGACCAGAAGAACGAGGCGATCATGCTCGACGAGGGCGAATACTCGTACCTCCGGCTCCTCGATGACGACTGGTACAAGATACGGTCGAAACTCTCGTACGATCGCACCGTCACCCTCGAATGGCTCGATTACTGGAGGAATTGGGAGGACGGCGCGCCCATCACCATCGAGGCCGAGCGCGAGGACGGCTCCGTCGTGGATACCCAGACCGTCACCAACGCCGGCGATACCGCCACGCTCACCCTCCCCGGCACCACCACGCTCGAGAACTATTATATCCATCTCTATTGCGCCGCGGGCGAAGAGAGCTATTACAAGGTCCGCATCGAGACGCAGCCCACCACCGACGACGAGTACGATGCGGGCGGCGAGAACAACGATGTATGGGCCGACGCCACCACCATCAATCTCGCGGACAACCATTTCTATCAGGAGAATCTCAAAGGGTTCGACAACGATTACTATCGCGTCTACATGACGCAATATAATTACCTCCAGATCACCGCCGTCTTCAACGATACCGTCGGCGACCTCCATGTGATGCTCTATGACCAGTGGGGGAACGAAAAGGTGTGGGCATGGTCGAAGTCGGACAACGAATATATCTGCTACCAGGCCGCGTATACCGGCTACTATTATTTCCGCGTCTATCCGGTCTATGGCTGGACGAAGAATAGCTACGACCTCGCCGTCACCCAGGTCGAGACCTACACCTATGGCTACTACAAGGACCGCTTCGAGCCGGACGGGTACGCCGCCGACACCTACGATGCCGCCACAGAGGTCGAGCTGGGCGAATATCCCAATATCATCGTGCCGCATACCACCTACTCCAACGATCTGGCGGACTGGTATCGCTTCGACCTCGAAGCGGGCTACCAGATCGAG
>CAZSUE010000201.1:0-7810 GCA_964609045.1 uncultured archaeon
GAAGCGGCCGCATATCGTCTCCCGTGCAGAAGCGCGCGAGGATAGAGCGCTCTATGGAACCCTCAGCGAGATCTTCGATGGGCTGATCGAAGGGCTCGAGGAGCGCGACCTCTATTTCCCGCTCGGCAAGCTCGCACGGCTCGAGATCGACGGCGCGCTCCGCGACCGTCGCTATCGTCGGCTGCGGCGTGCGATCCTCGCGTTCATGCGCGATGCCAACCGCTATCGCAAGCAGCTCTACGCCTACCACCAGCACTGTGGGACGATATTCGATGCCGAGATGCGCCGTGACGGGTCCTATGGACCGAATGTCCATTCGTATCAGTATCTCCGCAACGAGCTGCCGGATGCACTCTTTCAAACCGACGCAACGGAATGGATCGATCTCTACGATCGGCGCATCCAGCGTATCCGCGAGCGGTCGCAAAAGAGGGCTCGTGCGCCACGGAGCGGTGCTGCATTCTTCGCGGCGATCCACGGAAAGCTCGAAGAACGCATCGACCGGCTCGAAACGCAGCGCAAGATGTTGATACGGCGTTGTAAAAGGTGGCGTTCGCTGCTTCGTGGCTGGCGCAAGAAAGCGCGGCGGACCGGCTGGGCATTCTTGTTCCGCAGGAGAGGGACGCATGAAGAGAACTATAAGAACGGAACGGAAGGCAACGGGGAATAATAAGGGTAGGGTCGATGTTCAGCCCGTTCGATCGAGCCGTCGATCAATAGCTGTTCAACCGGACTAACCGGGCTAACCGGACTAACCGGACTAAACGGGCTAACCGGGCTAACCGGACTAACCGGACTAAACGGGCTTAGCAGACGAACCGGACTAACCGGTCTTCGTAAAGATATAGTTCTCGATGAACTCCTCGATGACCGCACCGCGCGGGTTGGTCTGGTCCGCGTTCATGAAGAACTGCGCGAAATATGCGCTGGTGACCGTGTTGCGGATGAGAACCGCGTCCTTATTGTCGCTGTTGCTCCGTTGCTCGGAATAGACCTGCTCGATGACCCAGTTATCGGAAAGGTGCGAGCCAACGATGGGGCGGGACGCGATATAGCTGCCGGGCAGCGACGGAAGTATCTCCGCCGCCGATGTCGCGTCGTAGGTCGATGAACCGCCGTAGGTGATCACGCCGCCGTCCGAGATATCGAGGAGACCCCTGAAGCCGTTCGACCCGCGTGTGGTGCGCGACCCGTCCGCGGCGATGGTGTAATAGAACGACCAGTCGCCGGTATAGATGATGAAGTTCCCGTCGTCGAGGTACGCTTCCAGCGTGCCGTCGCCGTAGGCGAGCTCCGGCGCCCAATCGAAAATGACGAGGATGTCGCGCTCGCGGTCGCCCGTATGCTCCTCGCACCAGTCCCGCACCGCGACACCGTCGGGATAATCGTACCTAACCAGGCTGCGTGCGGCGAGGTTGAGTTCGAGGTAGGTCGCCTCGCGGTCGATGGTATCGTCGTTGAGCCAGCCGCTCGATGCCGGCTCCTTCGTCGGTGCAAAGATCGCGATATCGGCATCGAGCGCGAACTCGATCTGATAACTGACCGTTTCCCGAACTGTGACCGAGCTGCTGGTGAGCGAAAAGCAGATCGGGACCTCGAAGTGCGTGGTATCGAGCTGGATGATCTCGCCGCCGATCTCGGCGCGAAAGTTCAGCCCGTGTCGCGCCTCCACGGTGGCTAATGTGGACGCCACCCGCTCGACGCCCTCGGCGACCGCATCCTTCCGGTCGGTGATCGGGCCGCCGGTGTAGGCGGTGTTGACCGCCGCGTCCAGCGCACCTGCGAAGCTCGCCTTCACATTCTCGTATTCCGCGGCGAGGATGCGCTCGTCCTCCACATCGGTCTGGTGCTCCACCACCGCGTAGCGTACGGTTGCGGCGGCGACGATGAGCATGGTGATGGTAAAGATGATACCGGTGAGGAGGAGGAGCTGGGCGCGCTCGTCGCCGCGCATACGCCGCCTCACCTGGCTGCTATCGTTCATTGGTTTTCTCGTGCAGTTCGAATAGCGCATTCATGCACCCCCACGCGGCTCGAACCAGAGTACCAGCGTGAGATCGTACCAGCCCTCGTCGACGATATAATATTCTCCGGTACTGGCCTCACGGACCCGCCCCGCATGGAGATGGACGATCCGATGGCAAGTGGCGGATTCCTCACCGCTCTCGCCGTAGCTGATGATCGGTATCGCATCTTTGCCCGCCTCGACGAGGACACCGTGGTCCAGCTCGTCGCCGCCGCGGTGCGAGGGGCGGAACGGGTCGTCGATGGCGACGAGGGTGAGGTTATAACTGATCGTCGCGGGGAGCGACGCATCGAGGTGCTCGCGGAGGGTGGAGACATTGTCACCGATCAGCGCCTCGTCCAGCATGCTATCGTACGCATCGTCCGCCGGCGGTGACTGGTCGAGCACGCGCAATATGTCGCTGCCCATGATCCCGATCCTGTCGATATGACCGCTGTCGGTGGTGGTGGGAATGACCATATTCGCCACGAGATTGAGTGCGACGAGGAAGAGGAGCCCCGCCGTCACCACCTCCATCACATGCATCTGGCCCGCGCTCATGCTCCGAGACGGGGAGCGAGGGGGGGCGGGCGTTGCATGTCTGATCGGTCGAGCCATGTTCGTGTCCTCTGTGATCGTTGGGCCGTTCATACGGTGGCTGTTTTCAAATTGGTCATGCCCGGCGTGGATGAGTATGGGCACTCGAGTATGGTACGGGCGATCGTTGCATCCCTTTATGCGTTTTTCGCGCCGATGCCGATGCCGATGCCGATGGTGATGGCGATGGTGATGCCGCGGCGGAAGCGTCGGTATGCCACTATCGACCGTGCGCGAGGTCTCGTCGTATCCCCCGTTAGATCGCGGGGAGGAACTGTATCGTTTCCGCCGCGGGCTCGTACGAGATGATATATTCACCGCCGTTGGAGACCGTATCGTGGCGCGGGTCGATGACGAACTGGTACGCACCGAGCTCGCGCGTGAAGACGATCTGGCCGGCGAGATGCACCGTGGCGGTGCGATTATCGAGCCGGATCGTATAATCCGATCCACCATGGAGCGACGGCAGTCTGACCGTCTTTTCGATGGTCGAATCGGGATGCTTCGCAGCGAGGTGCTGGACCTCGTCGTAGCTCGCAAGAAGGTAGTCGGTGATCGCGTCGAGTTCCCGCTGGTTGGTGCGTTCGTCGGACTCGACGAGGAAATTCGAGGTCATCACGAGCATGCCCGCCATCAACAGCGCCGAAATGACGAAAGTATAGATATATCCCACTTCGACGAGCGCGTCATCGTGCGTCCTCATCATCATTCCACCTCATACTCCTTCGAGCCAGAACTCCACGGTACAGTAGACGATCTTGAGCGTCGGTGCCGAGCGATCCCCGGTTTCGCCGCCGGTCATGCTCTGCGGGAGGCGATAGACGGGATGTCCCGCGCTTTCCTCCTTTGAGAAGCCGACGAACGCGGCGGGGTTCTTCGTCGGGTCGTGCTTCCATCGCGCTTCGTTTGCGGTGAGGACCGTATACCACGCCGGTGCGTAATCGCCGTCGATCTCGATGCCGATCTTTGCACTCTCACCCCATCGGTACGCGCTGCGATGTGACAACCGGACGGTGGCGAGGTAGCTGCCGCCGGACGCGGCGTAGCTGCCCATCGGTTCGACCTGGATGAACAACAGCGTCAGCGTGTTCTCCTTCGTGTTGAAGAGGAGATAGGGTTGCATTTCGTTGTTGCGGCCGGTTGGGTAGTTCGAGGATATGCCGCCGTTGGAGAGGTAGATATCGTTGTACTGGCCACCCACCTGCACCTGCCGCTGGAGCGCGGTGAATGAGATGATCTCGCATCCCGCCACCGGCGCGGTGCTGCCGTGCTGAAAGATCTCGATGCGCAGCGCATCGTACGGCTGCACGATGGT
Organism: uncultured archaeon; assembly: GCA_964609045.1. Taxonomy (GTDB): domain Archaea; phylum Thermoplasmatota; class Penumbrarchaeia; order CAZSUE01; family CAZSUE01; genus CAZSUE01. Next base: position 3,918 of record CAZSUE010000201.1, read on the forward strand.
TGCTGGCGCGGCGCCGAGGGTGACGAACTCCGTCGGTGCAGCGCTGGGTGCGCCAACGAAGGTGTCGACGGAGGAGCGGAGCGCGCCCGCACGCGCTTCGACATAGGAGCCGTCGGTGTTGGAAAAGACGACGCCCCATAGATCGAGCGTATAGCGCTCACCCGTCGCGAGCGCCGGCGGCTCGAAATGGAGCGAGAGGTAGCGACCTTCGGTATCTTTGGCTCCGTAACGGGCGAGGGTGCTGTCACGGGTGGGCCAGATCGTGCCGATACCCTCCTCGCGCCTTTCGTCCCAGTGTGCGTACCATCCCGCTTCGCGCACGCTGCCAGGGACCGATAGGTACTCGCCGTCGAAGAGGCCCGGCGTCTCTTGACTGGTGTAGGCGGGTCCGAGGTAGTTCGATATCGGACCAAAGTTGTATCCGCCGAGCCCGTAGGCCGAATCGGGCGCATCGTGATCGGCGCCGCCGACACCGGGGCACCACCAGGATTCGAAATACCAATCCCCCGCATCTATGGCGGCGGTGGCGGTCACCTCGTGGGTGATATGGATCCAGTCGCAGTTCCGATAGAGCGTATAGGCACGCTCATAGCGGAGGTCTGCATGCACCGCCTCCATGGTGATGGTGACGCGGACCGGCCCCTCCTCGGTAATGGCGAGGCTGTCGATGCCGTCGTACGGGTCCGCACTTATCCCGCCGTAATCCCATTGGGTGAGCGCCCAGCCGAGCCGCGACGGGGTATAGAGCTGCTCGCGGCCGGTGCGTTTGTTATAGACCGAGCTGATATGGTCGCGACCCTCGCCGCCGCCGTTAGGCACCCCTTCGTTCATCTCGAACCGCACGCGGTCGTTCTCCATGGTCATCGCAGTGCCACCGCCGCCGCTGTCGGCGACCGAAAGCGAGGATGGGAACTGCGGTGGTCGGGCCGGGCTTGCGTCCATGGTATTGTAGTAGATATCGAAATGGCGCCTGGTATGCTGCGGGGTCACGCCTTCGAGCTGCCAGACGATGGTGACCGTGGGTGGGTCGGCGACGGTCTGGTGCGTGGTCACGCCGATGTTGTGCCCCGCGCCGTCGCGCTCGATGACGCGGGTGGAATTCAGATCGAGCGTTGCGCCCGCGCCCGCTGCGGCGAGGAGGGACGATTCCTCGACCTCGACCACCACGGGCGCGTCATTCCGGTCGAGATCGCCGCTCCCGACGGTGACGGGGAGGCGATACGACCACTGGCAGCGCTCGGTGAAGCCCATGGCGCCCGCCGCGTCTTGCGGCGCGTAGCCGTGGTCGTCGGTTAGCAGGATGAGATCGACGAGGAGGGAGGAGGTGGGGCCGGCGTTGCGCAGTTCCAGTTCGGTCTGGCCGCTGCCGACATTCACCGCGCTGCAACGGTGCCATTCATAACCGCTCCCAACGCTCGTGCTCGACTCGAGGATGGTACGATCGTCCAGCGTGGCGCGAAACGCACATGCTGCGGCCGTACTGGAGCGGACCCGCAGCCAGGCGGTATAGGTCGCCGTGGAGGGGACGGATACAGTCCAGCTCGCCGTAGCACCCACCGCTAGCTGGAGGACACGGTCGTTGCTCGCCGAGGGGGCGGTGGGCGTGGGGAGGAACTGGCCGCAGTGCTCGCCCTCGAGCCAGATATATTGCGGCTGCCACCACGCGCTGGCGAACGTACCGTCGCTCTCACCGTCGAGCGGTCCGAGTGGGCTGACCCGCGCCGTGTCGCCGTTGCCGGTATATCGGACCGACCCGTCGTTATCCTGCCAGTCGGTGAACCGTTGGTGCGGGGTGATGCGGAAGTATTGGTAGTGGATCACATGGTCGTCGCTACGCAGTCCCACCGCACCGGCGGTATACGGGCTGGTGGTATCGGTGTAGCTCCCCACATCCTCGCCGTCCCACTGGATATTCACCGCGCCGTGATCGAACTCGACGCTGAGCGTATACCATGCGTCGTCCACCGGTGCGGCGGCGGGGTAATCGAACACACGTTCCACGGTGCCGTCCTGCATGAAATAGAGCTGTGGTGGACTCCCCACACCGATATTGAGGCGCAGACGATAATAATGATCCGTTGCCGTGTGCGAAAGAAGGATATTGGCACTGCCGGGGTCCGTCGCCTTCAGCTTCGTTTCCAGCGTGAAATAGCTGAGCGCCGCGCTCTTGGCGATGAGCTGGTGGTTCGTTCCCGCGTCGGTATTGATGAGCTCGCCGTTGGTGATCTCCCAGCCGCTGCCGCGCGCTTCGTACCACTGGTCGAGCCCGTGGCGAAAGTCGTCGTAGAACGCGAGCGAGTCGGAGATATAGGAACTCTTCCAGCGCTCGAACCCGGTCGCTGCAGAGATCGCGCCCCCTTCTAATGTGAGCGTATCGGTACGCGTGCTCCCGATCTCGTCGTGCGTGAGGTCGCGCATATCCTCGACGAGGGCCTTACTCTGGCCGAGCGCATGGCGATAATAGCCGGACGATTCGAGGTTCTGCATCCTCGGGACGCCCCATGCCACGAACCCGGCGACGACCATAAGCACGATGACCATGAGACTGATGATGCTGATGATCGGCGAAACCGCTTCGGTCGACCTTTCTCGCACAGATGCCACCAATCGGTCGAAACTATCGTAAACCGCGTGAAATCGATCTATAGTGTAACAATATCGAACCACGACTGTTGGTCATACTTTCATAAGGGGTTCGAAATTTTCCACTGTTCGCAGAAACGCAGCACGGAGATCACCGCTGGTGTTTCCGTGGGTTGCCGTTTCGCACCGCGAAACATGGCAGACTCGGAGAGAGCGTTTCTGTTGGTTCAATGGGTATTTTGCTATATAATTTCTCCGCGGACTAGATATGCACGATACGATGACCACTTTGCGTTTCCCACCGCCCAGATCAACACACGGCGATCACCGAAAGAAGAGCCTCTTCGTATCGTCCGAACGGGTGGCTGCCGCCGCTCACCACACATACATCTCATCGGCTCTAAGAAGAACACATTGGTCGATCATCGGCTGAGCGTGGTTGAGGGTAACCCGGACATCCTTGGCAGGATGCAGACCGGCTCCATGAACGCCCTGGAAACTACACCGCAGCTCCTATGGTATGAGAACCCAGGAGCGTGGCGGTGAATAGTACCTGACCGGCGGGGCTGGACTGCTATATCGTTTTTGCCCGAAATGTATACATACTTCCTTCCAAGCGCGGTTGAGTTGCGCTCATTCGATATTTTGCACCCGCACTATGCCAACGCGCCTTCGCTCTCTTTCATACGACGTGAAAAAAAGTGCATCTTAATCTCCTAATGGGCGCCTCCATGCTTCGTACCATGGAGGTCGGCAATGAGGACCTGTTTGCTTGATTGTGGCGATCGGTCCCCCTCGCTCCATCGCACAATATAATGTACGGAAACATATGAGTCCGAGGCGGCCAAAGGGCCTCTTTTAACAAGGCTATACAGTTTGCCTGGGTATTCCCTCCCTTAGAACAATTATTACCAATATTTAGAACATATGTGTTCTTTTATGTATATCTATACGGCAACGTTTCTCGACCCATGATTTCGTCAATAAGCTTCACGCGAAAAAATTTTTTTGGTTGTCATGGGCGAAATGGGATCGGCATGCTTCGGCCCCGGGGAGAATTCTGACCGGCGTTCGAAAGAAAGAATGCAATAGCAATAGCAATAGCAAATAGCAATTTATTTTCACCGGCATGAAGTGAACTGAAGTAAGGTGAGGTGAAGTGAAGTGAAGTGAAGAGAGTGAAGTGGGTAAAGTGAGCGATACGCTCGATTCGCGAGCGTATCACGTCATGGCTGCGAACCGGCGACCGTGGTCTCGGTCTCTTCTTCGTGTTCCGGTTTCAATAGCGGCTTTTCGCCCGCCTCCTCTAC
>CAZSUE010000202.1:0-7802 GCA_964609045.1 uncultured archaeon
ATTCCCGTCGCCCGCGTGCGCAGCCAGCTCGGTCACGCTCGGTGGCGCCACCCTGTCCACCGCCGGTCCCGTCGGTGTGGCGGTGACCGTGGGAAACGACGCGTTCCATCGACCCCAGAGCGAGACGACGACCACGGCAAAGTGGTACTCGTTCCCGTTGGTCAACCCGTCGATCTCAATGCTGCTCGTACCTTGGGCGGTGATGTTCTCCACAGCCGTTCGCCCCGTGAGATCGGTGATGGTCGTATTGGCCACATAGATCGCGTACCACCCAAAATCGGTGGCGTTCGCCGCCGAGGTGATCCATTCGAGTGTTACCGAGTGATTGCCCGCCACCGCGCTGAGGTTCTCCACCGGCGCCGGCGCGGGCCGTGGGACCAATGTGAAATTGGCCCATGCCACCGTGGTGTTGAGCGGCGGCAGCGAGACCGTCTGATTTGCCGGCTCGCTCCCATAACCCGCAAGCAGCGGCGTGATCGTATAATCGCCGGCGGGGAGGCCGATGGAATACTCGCCACTGGGCGCGACGAGCGAGAAATTGACCGCGCCGGTCTCGTTTTCTGCCGATACAAAGATATCGCCGGCGTCCGCGTCCACCGCCGAGCGGTTGACCATGCCACGCACTTCATACTGGTCCTCGGGCTGCGTGGGTGCAAATTCGACGGTGATCTCGAAGGTCGTATTCCCATCGGCGAGATCAGGGTCCTGCGCCGCATTGACGCTGAGCCTGTCGGTGCCGATACCGTCTACCACCGCATAGGACTCGTTCTCGAGCTCGAACGCCGCGATGTGGTACCCTGGGGGAGCAGAGAGTTCCGTGGTGAGGTTGGCGCCGGGTGTGGCAAACTCGTGCTTGAACTGGACGGTGTGGTAGACGGCATCGGGATGGATCGACTGGACCGGTACCGGTGTGGCGAGCTGTTGCGTCATGGAGATATTGGCCGGGGCGTCGTCGTCCACCGCTCCGAGGAACGACCCGAACTCGAGCTCTTGAAATTGGCGATAGAGTGGGATCGCATCCACCGCACCTTCGATATCGGGGACCTCGCCGCCGCTGTTTATCAGCCGATGCCATGCCGCGAACTCCGATTCGGTGAGTGTGCCGTCGCGGTCGCCGACGAGCGACTCGATGAGCGTTTTCATGATCTCGGTATCCTCACGCATCACACCGGTACCCACCGTCTCAACGGTGCTCCAGTTCCCGTCGACGAAGTGCACCGACTGGTGTCGATGCGAGGTCTCCGTGGTCGCATTCAGTGTGATATTGATCGTCGTCGATCCATGGAGGTCGAGATCTCGGATCTGGCCATCGTAGCCGTCGGTCCAGGTGACGAACGGCGGTGCGCCGTCGACGAGGTATCGGAACGAACCGTCGTAGAGGGGAAGGCTGATATTACCCGTCTCGTCCGTGCGCTGGTACTCCCCCATGTCCATCAACGGCATGCCCGCCGATCGGTCCCAGAGCTGCACCACGGCATTGGGTATCGGTGCGCCGGTCTCGTTCGTTACATGAACGCTCACCGAACGGTTCACCGCAGCGTTCGGGATGAGCGTGATATTGTGGTACTGCGTTAGCGTGCCGTTGAGCTGTTGACTGGATTGGTAGGGAATGTATCCCTGCGGGCCGCCCATGTCGGGGCTGATGAAGACCGCCCAGAGGTCGCTGAAGATGTCGGCCGCATACTCGCCCGCAGCGTCGGTGGTCGCAAACTGGATGGTATTGTAATTGAGACTGAACATGATGACGGTGACACCCGCCAGCGGTGTCCCGTTCATGGCGTGCACCGTTCCGTGGAGTTCGCCGTCGGCCGCGGGGTGCGGTTCGAGCGTGATATCCTCGGTCTCGTTGCGTGCGATAAAGAGCGGCTCGAAGACGGGGCGACAGCCCTCTTCCTCGACGATGAGCGTGAAGTTGCCGCCGTAGGTCGAAATGCCGTATCCACCACTGGCGTCGGTGTTCACGGTAGACTCGGAATCGTAATCACGCCCGAGGAGGGTGATCGGGACATCTGCGGCGGGCGTGCCGTTCGTATAACGCACCGTCCCTTCCACCCAATATTCGTCGGGGAGACGGGTGGTGAGATAGAAGGTATGGCTCGCCGTCTCCTCGTGCGCCACGGTCACCTCCCAGCGGGAACGGAAATAGACCGGCTCGCCGTCCACATCGCCGCCGACCACGACCTCGTAGGTGCCCGGCGCACAGCGTAGGGTCGTCTCTCCCGCCGCATCGGTGCGGTTCATGTCGATAATATCATCCTCGGACGGGTCATCGTCCTCGGTGGGCCAGACCCAGACCGTGGTATTGGCCACCGGGTCGCTGGTCCATGCCTCGCGCACGGTGACCTCGAGCTCCGATGAGAAGGGCTGGAGATAGATTTCCTGCGTGCGGGTCTGGTACGGGTCAAAACTGAGCTGCTGGATCGAACTGGAATAGGACTCGTTCTCGCGCCCGAACCCCTCGTTGACCATGACGAGATGCGACCCGGGCTGGACCGCGGCGTGGTACGCGCCGGTCTCGTTCGTTTCGGTGAAGACGAAATAACCGCTTGGTCCCTCCATGGAATAATCGTAGTGTTCAAAGACCGCCACGGCGATATACGAGAGCGGCTCCATGGTCGCGCCGTTGTACACCGTTCCCTCGAGGGTGGCGTTGCGCTCCGGCGCGGGGTCGAGGAGGATATCCTGCCGGACCGCCTCATCCACTGCAACATCGACCTCGGCATACTCGCCGAGCATCGGGTAGGTATCGTTGAACGACATCTCGTCTCCGTCCATCTCGAGCACCATGATCGAGCTGATACGGTAATGGCCCGGTGGGACCGATATCGAGTAGTTGCCGAGGTTGCCGGGCGAGGGGTCCGAAAAGCCGTCATATTGCTGGCCAGCATCGTCGGTGTAGACGATGCGCGTCCATCCGAGCGGCTCGCCGGTGGCATTGTCGCGGACCTGGCCGTAGATGCGTTCGTTGGCGCGGCTGGGCCCCTTCGTGCAGGTGCTGGTCTCGTCGGCGGAAAACGTCGCGGTGGCCGTGGCCGTGAAAATGGTCGCCATGGGAGCGAAAAGGAGCAATGCGATCAGTGCGATGGTGAAAAGTCCATGGATGCGAAGGCGTCCATTGGACCGGTCTAGTACTGGATTGGCATAATTGGAGGTCATAATCATTCAAACATCTCCATACGACGCACAGTGCGTCTGCAGCGGCTATCGCCAGCGCTCCTTTATTACTTTTTCGTGGTGCCGAGACGCGCGTCGTGCACCAAGTCGTAGATGCGAGACCGCGGGCCGGTAAGACGAGGGAATGGTACCGCACACTGGCGGTCGGGTCTGGCAAAGTCGAACGCTTCGAACGGCCTCAGTGCCGCTGGCTGATCTCGCTGAGCTGGTGCGAGATGTGTACGAGCGCGTCATAGACCGCAGCATCGCCCTCCGCGGCGGTATCGGTATCGATATCGCCATCCTTACCGGCATCGATGCGTTGTTGCATGCTGCGTCCCGCTGCATGCCCGTACCGCGATGGAGGCGTCTTTGTCGCCATGGCCCGCCCCGCACGCGGTGGTGCCGATGCAGGCGCTGTTCCTGCTCTCTTACCGGTAGTAGTACGAGCGCGTTGGAACACCCACTCGGCGAGTGCTTCCGCATCGCGTACTCCGTCGATGACGATCTCCGCGGGCTGCGCTCGCGACCCGCCCCGCTGGAGCTTCCGCCCCGCGGTCTGCACCGCGATATTCCCGACGTGAAAGAGACGTTCCAAGATCCGACGGTGCACATTCACATTCTGGATGCGATCGTACGGGACCACCGCGGTCCGCAGGATGAGAATACCTTTCTCGACCATGAGACGGTCGGGGAAGATCGAGTAGCGGTACCGCCGATAGTAGAGGTGGGCGAACAGTCGAATAATAACGATGTAGGTTGTGACGGTCACCGCGACGAAGACGAGATAGCCTTCGAAACCGACGAGTAGACGAAACAGCGATGAGAGGTAAAAGAGCGCTATCAGGAGAGGCACCACCGACCGCAGCATCCATCGTAATGTCCAGATCGTCTTGACCACCGGCTCCGGTCGCGCATCGGTCGGCCATCGCGCATCCATGTTCCCATACACCTCGTCCGTTCTTGCTGGATCCCGATTTATTTCAACTGTTGGGTGATGCTTTGCAACTGCTCGTTGATGCGCACGAGAGCATCGAGGAACGACCCGTCCCGATAGATATCCCCACTGGCTGCTGCGCGTGATACGGCTTGCGTCCGATGCGATGTGCGGCTGTGCGTGTCGGAAATGGACACGGGCGCATCCACCCCACGGACCATATCGAGGATCGTTTTTGCGATGGCATTCGCATCCTCCACCGAGAGCGCGACGACCCTCACTTCGGCCAGTGGATTATTTGCCCCAGCGCTCTGGACTGCGACGGAGCCGACCCTGAAGATACGGTCGAAGATATTGCGATGCACATTCACATTCTGGATCCGGTCGTAGGTCAATGTATTCGTCCGGAGGATGAGGAGCCCCTGGTGGACGACGACCTTGTCGGGTAAGAGCCAGTATCGGTATCGGCGGTAGTACGCGCCCGCGATCGTGCGAAAGGTCACAAACGAAAGGACGAGCATGACGCCGATACGAACGGTCGCTTGGAGGAGCCAGTTACCAGATAGAACGGATAATAGCACGACGAAAATGAAGATCGGGATCAGGAACACGAGGGATAAGCCCCACCACTGCAGTGCCCAGCGCGTTCTCGCGATCGGCTCCACCCGTTCGTTCACGCGCCAGTGCGGCGCATCCGTTCCGTTTTCCGGCATCGTCGTCACCACCCCGCACCGGCGTCCGTTCCACGAGTGCCACCGCGGCCAATGACCGCTCCTCGCTTCAGAGCTGGCGTTTGATCACCTCCAGCTGGTACGAGATATTCTCAAGCTGCTCCAATATCGCATCTTGCATCGACGACCGGTCACCGCTCCCGGTCGACGCATCAGCGCTCGCCGCCACAGATCGTGCCCGCGCACGAGTACTCGAATGGAGCCCGTCGTCGTGGACGCCGTGGATGTGCGAGGTGCCCTGGGCGCGGTCCAATATGAACTCCGCCATCGGTTTCGGGTGGCGCAGGGCGAGGATATAGCCTTCGGAACTGCCGCCGGCGCCGCCGACACCGGACCCGCCCGCGGTCTCGATCTGCACCGTGCCCACGCCGAAGATACGATCCAAAATCTTCTTGACGATATTGACATTCTGGACCCGCTCGAAGGTGAGCCGCACCGAATGCCGCGAGAGGATGCCGCGCTTGATGAGGATATAGTCCTCGAGGATACTGTACGAATAATTGCGATAAGCCAGAGCCGCGATGAGGCGGACGATGATGAGCGCGACGAAGATGGGGATGATACACATCGTGAGAAAGAGGGTGAGGGAGATGAAGATCGTGGCGAAAGTAAAGACCGCGATAAGGATCGTGGTGATCAGCCCATAGCGGATGGTCCAGATGTGTTTGATGACCGGGTCGGCCTTCTGATCCTCCATGACCACCGTTGCGGTCTCCGGTACATGTTCATATCTACGCGCCATCGTACCACTCTCGTTTGCAGCCCTCCAGCCCCATTGCGCCCCGCGCTCTCCCAATATGTGTGACGGACAGCACGAGGTGGAGTTGGAACCACCGATAGTAACGAGAATAAGCATGGCTATAACTAAAAGCTATTATTGCGTTGTGTGTTCGCATCCCGGCTATAGATCGGCTCGCATCCGCCGGATCGATACTACTAAATATAGCGATGCTGTGAGAATGTCTGCCATCGCGTTCGCGTTTGCGTTCGCGTTTTGCGGATGCGGTGGTCCCTGTGAGGGTACATATGTGAGATCATCCGGACGATTCTTCGTCGCAAGCGAAAAACAGATCGTTGCCAACCGCACCACCGACATCTATTTCGTCAATACGGAGAAGATCCTCGACGCGTACGATACGAATCCGCGGGTCGTTGCGGAGGTGACGGCGGGGTCGCTCCCCGGTGATGCACCATGGGCGGTGTTCTGCGGGCTGGAGGAACTGGTCCGGTACTTCGAGGGCACGCCGGTGGAGATGCGCGCGCTGGAGGAGGGGACGCTCTTTTCACCATTGACGCGACGCGGCATACGCGTCCCCGTGGTGGTCATCGAAGGGAACTACCGCGATTTTGCCGCCATGGAAACACCGCTCCTCGGGCTCATCTGCCAAGCGACGGGCATCGCCACGAAGGCCGCCCAGGTCCGCCGTGCTGCGGGTGACGCACTCGTCATCTCGTTCGGCATCCGGCGGATGCACCCCGCGCTCTGCCCCATGATCGACCGTGCCGCCTACATCGGCGGCTGCGACGCGGTCTCCAGCGTATTGGGCGCAGAGACCATCGGCATGGCGCCGAAAGGGACGATGCCGCACGCGCTGACCATCTCCATGGGCAAAGCGAAGCGCGCGTTCTCGGCGTACGACGAGGTGCTCGCAAACGATACGCCGCGCATCATGCTGGTGGACACCTACTCCGACGAGGTGGCGGAAACGCTGGTCGCATGCGAAGCGGTGGATTCCCTCGATGCGGTGCGGCTCGACACGCCCGGTTCGCGCCGCGGCGATTTCGCCGCACTGATCCGCGAGGTGCGCTGGGAGCTCGACATCCGCGGCCATGAGGATGTGGGCGTTTTCGTCTCCGGCGGCATCGACGAAACGGCCATTCCCGCGCTGCTTGCGGCGGGGGCGGATGGGTTCGGCGTGGGGACGAGCATCGCCAACGCACGCACCATCGATTTCTCACTGGATATCGTCGCCGTTGGCGATCGACCGGCGGCGAAACGCGGCAAGTTCGGCGGTCGCAAACAGCTCTACCGCTGCCCCCAGTGCCTCGAATATACGGTCCGCTATGCAATACGCAGCAGTAGGGATGCCGACGGGGCGCCGCCGCGCTGTGAACGGTGCGAGTGTGAGATGCGCGAGGCGCACGAGACGGTGCTCACTGCGGGAACGGTCACCACACATTTTCCCACTGCACACGAGCTTCGTGCGCGCGTGGTGGATCAATTGAAGCGCTGGGGTCGGACCCATGATGCGTAAGGGCTGTGCGAAGACCGTAGACCGATCCGAACTCCAACGCACCCTCACCAATCTCCGCCATAGATAAGAATAGAAGGTTCTTCACCGTCCCTACCCAAATGCCATGAAACCGCACAAACCAAACCAAACCAAACCAAACCAAACCCTCGCCCCCTCGAACCGCAAACCGCTACCCACTCCCCACCCATTGGCGAGCGGATGGCGGCATTATTCCCCAACCCCCAGTGGCGTTTCCAACCCCTCGTCCCCTCCTTTTCTACCAATGCTATTTTAGTCGGACGATCAACGCCGCCAAACTATAGCTTCAAACGTCCGTTGTAACCCTGATCGCGCCTTCTCTACTGGAGTTGCGAACGATTCCGCGGGGGATGGAACGAAAGAGCATTTCGACTCATCGCAAGTTCTCAATAGCCAACCATGTGATAGACGGAACTATTGAGCCAGTGAAATTGGTGCCTTGCGTGATGGGTGCGAAGAGTTTAGCACCGAATTACCCGATTCGATGCTCTCTTTCCTCCCTCCTCCGCGTGGTCAAGCCCCCGATCGCCCGCCCTCCGTCCACCACTTGTCCCCCTGGACCTCATGCGCCCATTGGGCCGTGAATACTTCCCATGATTCTAAAAACCGGGGGATGGGGGTTATTCGTGTAAGCCACGCACCCACTGGGGCGACGACGCTGGACCGATCAAAGATCGTTCTGTGCAGATGAAGAAATCTCTTCATCGT
>CAZSUE010000203.1:0-4540 GCA_964609045.1 uncultured archaeon
ATCGGCGAGCGTCCCGATGATATCCTGCGCGTCTCGTCGCACCGCGGGGTTGGACGCCGCGAGGAGCCTGACCACGGGACCGACCACCAGCCGCGGCTCGCTCGTCCCCAGCGCCTCGATGGCAGTGCGAGTGTGATAATAGAGACTCGACTCGTCCGTTGCCGTGGTGGTCCAACGGTCGAACTTGAAGGTGTCGATATAGCACTTCATGATATAGGGGACACTCGCCGCGACCGCCTCCGGCCGATGCCACCCCATCACCGCGAGGAACTGGAGCGCGGAGAAATAGAGCGTATCGAGCCCTTCGAACGGCATCTCCGGACGATAGATCGGATAGCTGAGATACTCATGGATCGTCGCAACAGCGTCGGTGACAACACTCGGGTGCTTATAAGCGAAGAGGCGCAAGATGGAGATGGCCGTGCTCCGGGCCGCGATATCCTGCAAATCGAGATCGGAGTCCACGATCAGCTCGCGCTCGAGAAGGGCGATGAGCGCATCGGCCTCCTCCAGTAGCTGTTTGGGCCGATGGAATGCGAGCTGTTCGAGAGCCGCCACAATATGCGCGCGGACCCGTGGATGACGATCCTCCAGTGCGTCGACGAGCCTCTCGCGATATTTGACGAGGAGCGCGGGGTCGTTGCGCGCGATCTGCGCAATATGTTCGGCAAGATGGACACGCAGCCGCGGCGACGGGTCGTCGAGGCGCGCGAGCAGTTCGGGCAGCACCGCCGCACAGAGCGGCCGGCTGCCGGCGGCCAGTTCGAAGAGCCCACTCACCGCTTGGTAACGGCGTTTGGGCGACGACGACGAGAGCCGTTTGAGCAGCTTGCCGTGCCGCCGATGCTGCGACCTTGACGGGGGACGCTGGGGATATGGATTGGGGCGTGGCTTTTGCGGTATGGGGAACGGCGGTTTTTGCACGCCAGCCATCTTTTTCTTTCTCTTTTCCTGCGCCTTCAGCCGTTCTGCAGGTGAGGGGGGCCGCGTCTTTGGCATCGTCCGCTGAGGTTGCGCGCCGGGCGGTGGCGGTGGCGGCGGTTCCATTCCGCCTTCCGCGTCGGCCCTCGGCGGTGAGGGAGGTGCCTCTTGCGTGACCGGTTCCTCATCCCACTCTATCGGTTCTTCGCGAGGTGTGGACGGCGCGGGCGGCGGCGGCATTGTTCCATCTGTTTCCGGGTGCGGTCTATCGGACGCCGGTTCCCGTGGCGGTGCGGGCGGCTCGGGAGAGGCGGGAGGGGGTGTGAACTCGTCCTCGCCATCCTCGATAAAGACGACCTCAGCGGCTCCCGACGCGTCGTCGTTCTCTTCAACCACTGTTCCAAATCCACCCCGAATTTCTGCTTCAATTCCAGTTCCAGTTCCAGTTCCTACTTCAGTTCCACTCCCGACCCCTGTCTCATCTACCGTCTCATCTGCCGTCTCATCTCCAGTCTCATCTCCAGTCTCATCTGCCGCGTCACGGGCGGCCACGGGTTCAGTCTCCGGCACCGGTTCCAGTTCTGTGGCACGCTCCGACTCCGACTCCGACTCTGCTACCGCCACCGTCTCATTCACTGGCTCATTCACTGGCTCATTTACTGGCTCATTTACTGGCTCAGTCACCGATTCCGTGGGTTGTTTCTCCGTTCGCGTTCGACCCGCGGTATCGGGTGCGCCCTCGGCTAAATAGCGCGGTATCGCAGATCTCGCGGGATAGATGGCGAGCCCCACCTCGTGCCCGTCGTCGCTATAGGCGCGAAGGTGCTCATCCTCAGCGTCGATCAAGATAAGGATGGTCTCATGTGGCACCGGATCGAACACTTTTTGGTGCTGCTCGAGGTCCCGCTCCTCCATGGTAGAGGATCGGTCCAGGGCGGCTCGGAACCACCCGATCAATGTGCTGTCGGTTTCAGTTTTCGTCTCGACCTCGTGTTCGTTCCTCTCGTCGTTCTCGCCACCCCTGTCGCCATCGTCCGAGCCATCGCCGTTGTCGTCCCGGACGGTCTTGCTATCGGCAATAGCGTCCGCTGGGAAATGCGCGGTGAACCAGTCCTCCGCCGCAGTGTATGGCACATCAGCCGGTGTTTCATGGGTGAGGATCGTATAGCGCGTATCGAGCCAGGAATAATGTGTGCCAAAGAGCGCCCCAAAACGTTTTCGGGTGGGGACTGGCAGCTCCTTCGTCGCCGGCGAGTTGAGGAATGCGAGCATCGATTCGAAGATGTGGATATCGATATAGAGTTGGATCGGCGGTTTCTCCGGGCACCATGGATGCCGTTGTGCGTTCAGCGGTGGTGGGCGGAAGGTCGATTCCACCGTCTCCGACCGAGCCCCGTTATTCGCCTCACCCGCAGCCATTGGACGACGTCCCTTCTCATCCTCGATCACGGCCCCCATTCCAACTGCAGTTCGCAGCGTGCCGTTCCCGCCAATATGACCGTTCACTCGGAAATCGGAAAGAGATACCACTCATGGAGGTGTGGAACCGTCTCCTCTCGTTCAAACGATAACTCCATCGCTCCAGGTACCAAGAACGAGGTGAACCGACCCACTCTCCGAGGTCACTCCTACGCTTCAACGGCTCGGGCGTCACACCACATGACGGAGCGCCCAGTGTGTGCAATGACGGAACCGACGGGAACGACGCGCTCACGCATAAATGCGCAAGAGACCGTGCCACCCAATCGATGAACGCGCTCCTATAAATACTCTTGTATCGTGGATCGCGCCGTTCCATTTCAGCCCATCCCATCCCATTTCATTTCATTTCATTTCATCCTCAATTCGGCCCGACTCTGCTGCGGGCGCTTTCGCACCGGCTCAATCGTCCACCGCAGAGCCGAATCGCAGTTCCAATCCAGCATATGCGTTTTGGACGCGGTCTACGCCCAGCCGCGCCATACCGACGGCGATGGCGCCGATGCCGGTACAATGTCCCGGTATGAGCATCGCATCGGGGTACTGCCCGAGCGCGTCGAAGGTCGACTCGAGCCGGGCAATGGGTGCGGAAGAAAGGTGCATCCCGCCGATGACCGCCCGCAGCCGCTCGTCGCCGAAAAACTCCATGGCATGGTCTACGATATTGACGATGCCGCTATGCGAGCACCCGGAGACGACCACCACCCCTTCGTCGGTATGGACGAAAAGCGCGCCGTCGTCCAACAATGCGTCCTGTGTGTAACGGTAACTTTCGTCGTCCAGTTCGGACCGAACGAAGAACCGATCCGATGGCGGCTCGAACGCGCGGTTCCTCGGCACCTCACCGCTGGTCCAGACGCCGCGCGCAAGTTGGACCGGTTCGCGATGGAGGTTGAACCGGAAGTGAGCGTCCTCGAGCTCAAAGCGGTTGAACGGGATGCCGATGGGGTGATAGCGCTCACCGTGCAAGCTGAACTTGTCGTCGAAACAGTCCGGATGCGCATAGACCTCCAGCATCGCTCCGTCGCTCTCTTGCCCGTTTCTCGCGCCGTCATGAGTCAGCTCTGCGAGCGCGAGAAGGCCGCCGGCGTGGTCGTAATGACCGTGGCTCAACGCCACCGCATCGAGCGTGGCGATCGTCGGCCGGAGCCGCGCCGTCGTGACATTATGGCGTAGAACCGCGCCGCTCTGGCCAGTATCGAAGATGATACGGCGATCGGGCGTCTCCACAAGTGCGCAGAATCCGTGCTCCGCATAGAAATGTTTCCCGAGGGCGGCGTAGTTGTCGACGAGTACCGTGATCGTGACGCTATCCATCATCTATCATCACCGACCCGTGTCACCTGTAACCATCTGTAACCATCTGTAACCATCTGTACTCACCTATAAAGGAGTGTATTGTCCGTCCACTCTATTGGCTATTGCGCGGTAGGCGATCGTGAGGGGGCTGTTGCGAGCAACGCGCGGACGGCGCGTCGCTGGGTTCGACGATCCGATCTGCGTTCAGGTCGAGAGGTCGTCGAACACCGTCAACGCGGCGATGGAGCCCTCACCGACGGCGGTAACGATCTGGCGCACACCGCCGGTAACATCGCCACAGGCGTAGATGCGCGGGAAATTGGTGCGCATCGCACGGCTGACGGCGATATTGCCATCCTCGGTGAGCTCAATGCCGATATCGCGTGCAAGCGCCACATTGGGCACGAGCCCGATGGCGATGAAGACACCGGCGGTTTCGCGCTGCGTTCTCGCATGGGTCTTGACATTCTCCAATATGGCTGATCGCACGCGGTCGGTCCCGGTAATCTCGCTCACCACCGTATCCCATAGCACGGGTATCTCGCGGTCGAAGAGCGATTGCTGTAATCGCTGTTCCGCTCGCAGCTCGTCGCGACGGTGGACCACCGCGACCTTCGCGCCGAGGCTCTCGAGATAGAGTGCGTCGGTCACGGCGCTGTTGCCGCCGCCCACCATCAGGATGTCCTTTCCCTTGAAGAAATAGCCGTCGCATGTGGCGCAATAGCTCACGCCCTTGCCCGCGAACCGTTGCTCGCCGGGTATGCCCAGCGTGCGATGGTGCGCGCCGGTGGCGAGGATCAGCGCCCGGCCGAGGTAGACACCGCGGGCGGTATGGGCCTCG
>CAZSUE010000203.1:4550-7789 GCA_964609045.1 uncultured archaeon
CGACGACCTCCTCGCCTTCGTGGATATGCGTATATTGACGCGCTTGCGTCGCGATCAGCTCCATGAGTTTCTTGCCGGGGATGATCTCGAAGCCGGGGTAGTTCTCCACCACCGGCGATATCCTTCTCCAGCACGATGGTGGAAAGGCCGCTCCGTTCCGCATAGATCGCCGCGGTCAACCCCGCCGGACCGGCACCGACGACGATGACATCGACATCTGCGAGCTGCTCCGGTCCGCCCGTCGCCGCCTGCTGTGCCATCATCTCCTCCATCCGTGATTCGAGCGTGATCACCCCGCTGACGAACCGACCCTCCGCTTGCAGCCCGAGGCCGATAATCTCACCGTCGATCACCGTCTGCGGGACGGAGCCGACTTCGAACTCCATGGCGAGATCTGCGTTCTCACTGGCCTCGATGCATTCGGCATTGATCAGATCGGGGCGTTCGAGTGCACATCGCAGCGCGTTGATCACCTCGTCGGGGCAGTAGGGACAGGTCGGGGTGACGAATACCCGTATCTCGCGCGCCTCGTCGAGGCTGGCCAATTGCTCTTTGTTCGCCTCATCGAGGCCGCTCTCGTCGCGTGAGGCCATGATGATCGCCTCGATGAACGAGCGACCCTCTTCGCCAGCGGGCGCGCCGGTATACCGAAGCGCATAGTGTTCCGGGTCGATGAGGACGGTGGGCGAGCGCTTCACTTCCCATTTTTCTGCCAACGGGTCGTCGAGGGTATGCAGTTCGGTCTTGAGTTTTTTACCCAACATCTGGAGGTCGGTGGTGAACCTGATGGTCAGGTCGTTATAGGGATCGTTCTCGCCTTTCTGATAGAAAACATGGATGACGACGCGGCGCTTCAGCGCGGCGAACCGTTCTTCCAGTATCTCGCGCGTCTCCTTCGGGATGAACCATCCGTCCTCCTCGGCATCAACCTCTGGCTCGCGTTCCTCTCGCGCTCCGTCGGGCTCTGTTGGGATCATCTCGTTTGCCTCTCACATCATCGCTTGCTTCTCTCTACTCAATCCTCTCGCTCGAAGCATTGGTGGGGGCCGATGCGTCGATCGTGGCGGTCCGTGTATTGGCCGCGCTCACCGATCCTCAGCGTCAGTACGGATACTGCTTCCCGAGCACTTCCAACGCGGTCAGGGCGGCGGTCGTGCCCTCGCCGCATGCGGTCACGATCTGACGCACGCCGCCGATGACATCGCCGGCGGCGTAGATACCCTTCACATTCGTGCGCATGTTCCGATCGGTGGCGATATATCCATGCTCGTCCAGCTCCACGCCGATCTGCTTGGCCAGTTCGGTCTGCGGCAGTTCACCGACGGAGATGAAGACGCCGTCCGCCTTTCTTGTGGTGGTCTCACCCGTCTTCTTGTTCTTCAACCGCACCTGTTCCACCGCATTCTCGCCTTCGATCGCTTCGACCGTGGAATCCCAGATCACCGGTATCTCAAGGAGCTCGCATTCGCGGCAGAGGAACTCTTCGGCGCGGAACCGATCGCGGCGGTGGATAATGGCCACATTGGCTCCCACACCGTGGAGATAGAGCGCTTCCATCACTGCACTGCTGCCGCCGCCGATCACCACTACATCGCGGTCCTTGAAAAAGAAGCCGTCGCAGGTGGCGCAATAGCTCACGCCGCGCCCTTTCAGCTCCGCTTCCCCGGGTATCCCCAGCGTACGGTGGGTGGTGCCCGTGGCGATAACGACCGCCATGACGCGGTAGGTCTCGTCGCTGGTCGTCAATTGGAACCCGTTCGTCTCCTCGTCGTGCGCGATAGCGGCCACACGCATGCCTATCTTCACCGTACAATACTCCTCGGCATGTTCGCGGAACTTTGTTGCCAGTTCCATGCCTTCGATCTTTTTATAGCCCGGATAGTTCTCGATCATTGGCGCTTCGGTTACGATCCCGCCGAGCCCGTCATCGAACACAATGGTCTCCACGCCGGAGCGCTGTCCGTAGATGCCCGCGGTCAACCCTGCAGGGCCACCACCGATGATCGCGAGTTCGTAGTTCTCATTCATAGTGCATTACCGCCAACCTGAATGGGGCGGGCCCTTATAGCCTTTTCATCGTCAGGCTCGATCGAGCGTGTGTCGCGTCATGTTCAGTTTGATGCGATCGGGGAGGAGCCGCTCTGTTTCGTACGGCGCATGCGATAGATCAAAGAAAAAAAAGTGTGGATGAAGCCCGGTGAGATGATGTTGCATAAACGAGAGAGCGGTCGGTTGCGCAGCCTCAGCATACGATAAGATGGTAGCAAACGCTGAAGGAAAAAAGTGAGGCTTCATCCACACCTCAAGAGTGAAGGGAATGTTCATTTTGCGGTGGTCTGTTCTATCGAAGGGCGTTACGGATACAACGGTGTTACTGTCGCATCCTATCATCGCTCGTCCTCTGTGCATTGGATATGCATTCGATAGTCGACGCAGGGGTGGCGTTTTCGCAGCGCCGCAATGCGCTTGAGCGATGCAAGATCATCCATGCCGATGGGCAGCACACAGCGGTGATCAGCGTGGTTCTGCGAGCGCACCACACACACGATACCTCCGTATGAATGTGTGCGGGTGGGTCGATCGCGCTCGTATATGGTACCACCATAGTACCTATGGAGGAGCGACCATAAGAAGTTCGGGTACGGCGCGTTTCGATGGTATTTAGCGTTTCTGGTCGACGCGTTTCCATGAGTTCCAATAATGCCCCGTGATCATCCCGATCTGTAGGATGTTTGCACATGTATTGTATCTGGCTCCCGCGTAGGTTTAAATAATGCTTGGGAGGGATCGGTATGGCCAACGATCAGAAGCACGCCCGACCTCGTGATGGAGGACGACGACCATGACCATGACCGTGACCGTGACCGTGGACCGCGAAGGATCGACCGACGAAATGGACTGGAAAACGAAGGTCGCGTTCTACCTTTCGCTCGGCGTTTTCATCGGCGTCGCCGCGGCGTCGCTGGCCGGGATCATCTTCCCGCAGCAGCTTTTGGTTCGTGAGACCGAGTCGATGATCGCGCAGGAGGTCGGGCTCGATATCGTGAACCTCGCATTTGCGCTGCCGCTCCTCGCCATCTCCATGTGGCTCACCGCGCACGGATCGGAAAAAGCGCGATACCTCTGGGCGGGGGTGCTCTTCTATTTCATCTACACCTATCTCTCCGCCGTGATGATGTATGCATTCAACCGCCTCTTCCTCCTCTATGTTGCCAATGTCGCGTTGGCCTTCTATGCGT
>CAZSUE010000204.1:0-7785 GCA_964609045.1 uncultured archaeon
ACCGCAAACGATCCGCCCCCGATCGGTGCATTTTCCGATGCTGGCCGGGACCGCTTCCTGCGCCGCGCTTTTCCGTATATGATCACCAGTTCGTAATAACCCCTTACCACAATTCTGGAGCAAATGGCCACGTAATGCACCTAAAACGGCGGAAACCACCGAAACACTTAATTATGGCAATATCGTTACCAGCCTCGGTGATACGCCATGGTCTTAGTTAAAAGCAAAGTCAAGGACGCCACCGAGCTCAACGTTGCGGGTGATGTTTACGAGGCTCTCGAGGAAAAGGTTTTACGGCTGATCGAAGAGGCAGAAGTGCGAGCCAAGGAAAACGGCCGCAAAACGATCAAGCCCTACGATCTTTAAATCGTAACTGACCCTACCAGCGCCACAGGCTCGAGTAGGCCATTATATCATTGTGTAACATGTGAGAACCCCGACGACCCTTCAGACCTTTTAACGGGGTTCGAACATGTCTCACGGTTCGCAGAAAGTAAGTCCGAAGGATTCCGTTTCTGTTGGATCCATGCTTCTTTTCGGTTTCCCTCACTTTTGAGGGATTTTCTTTTTCTTTCATTTCTATTCTGCCAGCGAACGCGCTCCTATTTTTCGCATTCAATTCTTTGTCAGATCGGATCGGAGCGGCCCGTCGCAGATAAGCGCTCGATCCGTGCGAGCAGTTCAGCGGCCAGTCGATCCAGTTCGTCGATGGATAATTCCTCGACGCGACGCCGGGCAAAGGGTATCGGCGCCTCGTCGATCAGTGCGCGCCAATCTCCCTTTTGCATGGGCACCAACGGGCGGTTCCGAAGCGCGGTCCTGATCATCTTGCGACGCTGGCTGAACAAATGGCGCACCATATCTGTAAAGAACGAGACCTCCGCCTCGATTAGCGGCGACGCGTACTTCTCCAACGCGATGATCGCAGAATCCACCCGCGGACGCGGATAGAACGCGCTGGGCGGCACCGGTTCGCAAATCTCGCATCGTGCGTATACGCCGGCCATGACGGAGAGCCGTGAGTAGTGGTCGCTGCCAGGGGACGCAACGAGACGCTGGGCGAATTCCGCTTGCACGGTGAGGACCATCCGCCGCACCTCGCCCGGTATCGGCTCTTCGAGAAGCCGAAAGATGAGCGGTGAGGAGATCTGGTACGGAATGTTCCCCACGATCCGATCGGCGGGAGGGAGATCCACTTCCAACGCGTCGCCGGCGATCACCTCCACATTGGTCGGCATCTCCTCGCGAAGCACCGCAACGAGGCGCGCATCCTTCTCGATCGCGTACACCCGCGCGGCGTGCGATGCGAGAACGCTTGTGAGCAGCCCGCAGCCCGCGCCGATCTCCAGCACCGTTTCGGCCGCGGTCAGTTTTGCATAGCCGACCATCCTCCGTAGGACGCGGTCGTCGAGCATGAAATGCTGGCCCGCGCGCTTCGAGAGCCGAATGCCGTGCCGCGCAAGATAGGCGCGGAGGGTCCTACTTCGCATAAGCAGCACCGATAACGATCGCAAGTCGCGTCCGTAAAGCAAAGGTGGTGGTGTCCATTCCGGCGGCGATCGTATGTCATGTCGGCGTCGTGCCGGTTCGGAACCGCCGTCGCGCGACGCACCAAGCCCGTTATACCGTATCGTCCATGCCGAGGAGAAGAGCGAGGGGGTGGAGGGGCGGGGAAACGAGCAATATGCAACGAGCCAGATGTGAGATGAGAGATATTAGGTGAGAGACCGAAGAGGTACCGCTCCAGGTTGTCGCAGCGCACTAAGACGCGCGACTACTTCGCCGCAAAAAGATGATATTTCTGTTTCGGATCCGAGACCTCGAGCTCGATGCGTTTGCAGATCAACTTCTGGGGCTGGTGGATGGCGCTGACCCGCTCTTCGATCTCCTCGAAGCTCTCAAACTCACTTTTCTTCCGCTCCTCGAGGACCGCAAAGAGCGTCTTCTTGCCCAGCCCGGGAAGGAGTTCGAGCATGTGGTACCGCGTGCTGATCGGTTGGGCGCCGTTGAAGAACTCGATGAAGCGTTCTTCCTTGTCCTCGACGATCTCTTCGATGATGTAGGGGAGCTCGGACTGTGCGGTGGAGGTGAGCTGTTTATAGCCGACACGGCGTTTGACATGGAGGATCTTCTCACGCAGCTCGAGGTCCTTCCCAATATAGATGCGGTCCCCGATCTGGAGACGCGCCTTGGGTTTCGGGACCAGTTCGAGGAGCTTGAACTCGTTATCGCCCAGCCCGTACGCAATGGGCTCGCGCTTGAAAGTCCGTGTATCTGGGTGACCCTGGATCAGAAAATCTAAGATATATGCGTAATCTTCCACATCACTCACTCCTGTACGGCTAGCTCTATCTATATTAAACAAATTTCTTGATGATCGTGATGATCTGATCGATCTGTTCCTGAGATAAGGTGTAGCGTTCCTTGGCAAATATCGCTCTGACCTCTTCGGGCGAGAGCGGCAGCATATCTGCCAATTTGGTCGCACGGTCGAGCTCGAGCCGCTCCACTTCGAGGAGTTTTTCGATCATCGATCGAATGTCCTCTCGGTCCAACGGTGTGAAGTTCTCCGCATGTTCCAATGCCAGTCGTTTTTCATAATTCAGTTCCCGTTCCTCGACATCCTTGGTCAAAAGCGCTTTGACCTCGGCGAGAGGAACCACGCGGTTAATGCCTGCCATGATATCTACCCGTGCCTTTTAATGGAGCTTTCATTCGGTCGTGATCGTGCGGTCGATGTGGATCGGTCTGTTTTTGAAAGTGAGGATGAAGTGATGAGGTGATGCATAGTAAGTATGGGGCCTGTCTATTAAGGTAACGCTGGCGCAAGACAACTCGCGATGGACGATAAGCGCGGAACGATATCCGATGAGTGATGAGTGATGAGCGATGAGTGTTGAGCGATGATCGAGGAACAATGGACGAGGAACGATGGACGATGCCGACATCGTTGGTCTGGGTGGGACGGTGACCAGTGGGAGAATGAAGGATGGAACTCTCCGCCCAATATTCTTGTCCCTTCGGCCTCGCCTCGCATCGTGTCGTATCGTATCGTATCGTATCACACAGCTTCGCAGCGAATGGCCGATAACACGATAATGGAGGACCAACGAACCGCTCGAAGGAAGTACCGTACGCGTCCCTCACGAACGGTGCCGAGGCACGCACTTATCGATCGAGTGGCGGAGCCAAACGAAAAAACACAGCCGGATCCAATTCCACCCCCTCATGCCGCGCTCCAGCCGCTTCTCGGTTCTGTACCGGACTCGGTGAGAACGCAACCGAAATGGTAAGATGCGATCCTATTGGTCCAGCCAAGGGTCGATGGAAAAAGGCGATCCCGACGCGATATCAGCGAGATGTCGAACACGATGTGGTAGCGTTCCCCCCGATCGATATGGTCGCCGAGCAGATCAGATTTGATCTGATCAATGTAGGCCAGATCAATGTAGGTCAGATCAATGTTATGGCATGATCTATTGTAAAATACCATGATCGTACCACATGATCGGATCGGGTCTTATTTGCCCCGTGTCGCGTATCTCTCCTCCGTCAGGTCTTGATCTTCCGCAGATGTTCGGGGAGCGCGATGCACTGTTTCATCTTCCCCCCCATACGTACGGAGAGGATATACGCCCGCCCCCGTTGTTTGAGCACCTCACCGGTCATCCCGTGGAACCGATGATGGGGTTGGCCCTTATGAACACTTGGATCGATGATGATGTTTGCTTTTTCTCCTACTTCAAAGGTCTGAAATGCACGCGTTAATGGCGAGAGGCCGCGCTCGCGAGCGCGTTTTCTCAGTTTCTTCCGCGTGTGACTCCGGGGACCTCTGGAACGCTTTACCATTACTTCAACTCCTGGAACCTGGAACGATCGTAAAGGTGCCACATCACCGCGACGGTCGTATATATCTATTGCGGGACGGGGTCCCCTTCGTCGTGGACGCCCACGACATCGAGGTGCTCGACGGTGACCGCACAATCGAGATTGTCGGCCAAATTCGGTTGGGTACGGCCATCGTCTCCATGCATCAGTTCTTTGATATACAGGCCGCGTTCCGCTCGAACCTCCAGCTGGGCGGTGGCGCCCGTCTGCTGCAGGACCGCGAACCGTTTTACCTTCCGCTCCCTACACCGGTCTGCGCGTCGATGTGCGACCCGTTGCGGCGTACGTTGCTGAATTATTTCTCGTCGACATGCATCAACTGCCTTTTTAAGTTTTTCCTCCGCCACATCGGTGTCGAATTCCACCGCGACGCGGTAGGTCTTCTCCGCTTTCGATTGCTTGATCCGGACGATCTCGTCCCGCGTACTCTCGCGTAGGCCAACGACCTCCACCTTACCGTCGGATCGCGAATTGATCGTCGATGCCAATGCGTCGAGGTCGAGGTGACGCCGACGCGGGTTGCTCACCTCGAGGACGAACGGGCGACCGTTGCCCAGCATCCGCGCGTCGATATCCTCGCGACCCATCCCGTGAAAGGTATAATCGGTACCCTCCGCCACCTCGTTCATCGGCGCGCCCACCAGCTGCTCCACGCTCTCATCGTACATCTTCCCCGTCCCGCCACAACGCTCACAGCCTTTCCCGTGACAGTTCCGACAGGGCCAGCGCGTCTGCGGTATGCCGCGGATCAGTTTCCGATACCGACCGTAGATGAACAGCGGTGCGATCTGCAGCTCGGCGCTATAGAACTGCGTATCGATGATAACGGTCACATCGGGGCGCTCGAACTCCACCGCCGCGCGGAGCGCCTCCTCTACGCGTTTGCCCACCTCGCGGTTCACCTCCGCCTTCATCTGCTCACCCGAGCGTAGGCCCAGTTCGGACCAGAGCATCTCTTCACGGTTCTGGAGCATCGGGTCGATCCGCGATCCGACGAGGAAGGTATCGAATTCCAGCTCCTCCAGCCGTTCGAGCACCAGCGAATGGAGGGTGTCGAGGTCGTCGAACAACCCTTCACAAAGCCAACATCGTTCATCGGGGTCGGTGCCCGCGTCGATCGTTTCCGGTGCAAGCTGCTCTTTCATGTGGAGGACGACCCGCAATGCATGGCCGCGCTCGTCGTTCGTAAACCCGTGCCCGCGCATACCGAAGAGACGGCCAAGACAATGGTCGCACAGCGGCCGCGAGAGTGCCTTAGCTGCAGTATCTATAATATCCATCATATCCCCGACCAATGGTTCCAAGTACGATCGAAGTGACCGCATCGAACATCTCTGATCGTTCGATCACGATCACTTGTTGAGCTCTTTCTTATATTTCGCGATGAGGCGGAGGTACGCTTCGTGCTCGTCTTCGATATCGAGCTCCTCGTCCTCTTCCTCCTCCTCGTCCTCTTCTTCTTCTCCGGTCTCGGCCGGCGCCGGTTCAGCGTCAGGTTCCACTCCGAGCGCGGCTCCAGCGTCACCTTCTGCTCCCGCACCATGCGCCACTCCCATCTTAGATACCGACGCGAATTCGGATTCGGGCGCGAGTTCGGGTTCGGGTTCGGACGGTGGCCGAGGTTCGACCGCCGCAGCGGGGATCGGCTCCTCCGGCTCACCCTCCTTTGCCGTTTCCGCCACCAGTGCCACATCGGTCCAGTCCTCTTCTTCCTCCACTTCCTCCACTTCCTCCACTTCCTCCGCGCCCTCCGCTTCCGCTCCTTCGGCGATCGACGACTCGGGAGCGGGTTCGGCCGCTGGTTCGGGAGTGGGGGGTGAGGGGGCCTCCGCCGCCGGCTCTGGATATGGCCCAGCGGCGCCCTTCGGGCCTGTATCGATACCGAGGCTGCTGACCAACCCTTCGAGGTCGGAGAGTGACCCTTTCTCTTTCGCCTGCGAATATTTCTTGCTCAGTTCTTCGTAGGCGTCCATGGCGTTTTCAGGTAGCCCCTCGGTCAGTTCTTCCGACCCGAGCGGCTCCCGTTGTTTCATCGCCGCCTCGATCGCGCTCGGACCGCTGCGCTCCTCCACTGCTTCTGCCGGTTCGCGCACCTCTTCCGGCTCTTCCACCGCTTCCACCGCTTCCTCCGCCGCTACGGCCGCGCCGATATCAGGACCTTCGCTTCCCGCTTCCACCGCCTCTTCTGGTGCGACGGGCTCTGCCTCGGTTTCTGTCACCTCACTGGAAGTGATCTCCTCCACCATGGCGGGACGCGCATGGAGCGGCGCTGCCGGTTGCGCCACCGTCTCCTCCGCTTCGGGCTCCGGCGCCGCTGCCGCTTCGGGTTCCAATGCGGGTTCGGGTTCCGCTTCGCGCTCCGGCGCCTCTTGGGCTTCGGGCTCCGGTGCGGGTTCGGGTTCCGCTTCGGGTTCCGGTGATGGTTCCGGTGCGGCTGTTTCGCTAGGTGTTGGCTCCTCGGCCGGTTCGTCTACAGCTTCCGGTACCGCCGACCGAGCATGGAGCGGCGCTTCGTCACCTTCCTCTCGTATCGTCGCGCCTCTCGCGCCCTGCGTGGGCGCGGCGGGGGCCTCTACCTCTGGAGCGGGTGGAGTGGCCGCTGTGATCACCGTTCGCGTGGCGGCCGCTGCAGCGGCGTCGGTCCATTGGATATCGCGCTCGGCGAGCAGCGTCTGCGCATGCGGCGTTCGCAGATGCTGTGCCAACACTTTCTTGATATAGCCTTCGATCGAATTGTCCTCTTGAGTGCTGAGATATGTATAGGCCGTCCACAGCTCGTCGGTCAGTTTCAAGTCCACTGAATGGTATCGATCCATAGTGATTGACAATTGCTCCAGCGCGGTGGCGAGCGTCGCAACCTCATACTCACCCTCCTCGAGCTTCTCGACGATCAAAGCGGATAATTCTTCATGATTGTACCAAGTATCATCTATACATATTCGTTCGCGGTCGATATCGATCTCAAAGGGTGCTTCCGGCCCGGTCATTTTATCCCTCCAGAATATTGTGGGATAGATTTGTTCACAAATAGTGTCGGCGAGTGGTAAAGTAGGATGCGTACGGTCATTTTTCTGATCACTTATGAATCTTTTCGGGAGCGCCCACCGGTTTGCCATTGTCTCGTGTGTTCTATCATAACGATCCTAACATCTCCACAGCGCCGGAGAAGTGGCCCGAAGGCATACCCGCCCGTCGTCGCAGCATGTATCCGAACAGCGTGCGACGATATAGAGCAGAAGAGGATAAAAGGTGCGGCTATTTGCGTTTTCTAATTAGTGACAGGTGATCAATGTAAGGGAATGTATTCTCCACAACTGGGGCAGTGGGTGTCGGTCGACTTTACCGCGCTGCCACAGACGGAACACTTCTCGCGTGTGGTGACCATCACCGGCATATAGGTAGCATAGGGTTGCACGCCGGGTACTGCGGCTCGTGAAGCAGGTGGCGGCGTCGCTTCCGCTTTCTCCTCCTTGATCTGCTGGACCGCATCGTGTAGGCTCGGTTGCGGTGCCTGTCGTTCGCCGAACGGTTCAAAGTCAACCCGTTCTCGCAACGGAACGGCACCTTCCGGCACGGGCCGGCCGCGTTTTTCGTGGCGCGGTCTCGCACGTTCGTGTACGCGCTCGCCCCCGACTGGTCCCTCGCTCGGCGGACGGCGCTGTGGCTGCGGGCCGTACGGCGGCTGGTACGGTGGTTGCACGCCACGCTGTTCTTGGAAAGAAGGTTGAGCTTGCGGACCCATGTACCATGGTTGCGTCATCGCGCTCTCCATGCCGGCCATTTGCTGCTGACCGTAGGGGCCGTACGGATACTGGCTACCATACTGGTATTGCTGTTGGTATTGCTGTCGCTGCTGCTGTCGCTGCTGCTGTCGCTGCTGCTGTCGCTGCTGCTGTC
>CAZSUE010000205.1:0-7777 GCA_964609045.1 uncultured archaeon
GAAATCGAGCCAATGCGCGCCGAGATGGCCGTCGTAATTGTATTCCTCGGTGGCGGGCCCGTTCGAGCTGGGGGGTGAACTGGGCGCATCGTCGCCGCCGCATTCGTCGGCCCCCCGCGTCGCAGGCGCAAGTGCGTCCATGAGCGCCACATCGACCTCGACGTCGTCCTCATGAACCGGTAAGGTCGCTCCCGCAGTGGCCTCCTTCTCGGTACCGGTATTCGAATTCGAGCCCTCGAGCATGCCAGACTGGTCGGTTCCTGTTATTGCGTCATTCGATGCCTCGATCTCGTGATGGTTCTTTCCTTCGAACGCCGCGTCCACATAGGAAAGCTCAGCGGGAACGATTGAGAACCCTTCGGGCGCGGGGTCGTTCTCTACGATAGTCGTCATCGTTTGTGGTGGTGTTGCCGACTGGCTCGGGTCGTGGTCGATCGATTCGGCCATCATATCGGCGCCGCGATGAGCGTCTTCTTGGACCTCCGTATCGTCACACAACGTCAGACCAGATCCTCTCCCGGGAACGTCGTTTTCTGGATCGGATCGGAATGGTATGACGAATGCTATCGAAGATATGATGAACATAATGATTATGAGTAAAGAGAAAACCCGCCGCGACAGCGTCATCTTTATTGTGATATCCATGATCGTGACCTCCTCTTCGATGGTAACTCACCGTTGATCGTTCTCCATCCATATAATTGATCGACACGATCGTACATGATTGTTTCTATTCCAATAGAGATCAATTGTCGTGGTCGTGATGCGCTCATCCCTACTCCTTTAATCGATCTCGAACTCGTCTGTGGAACGATGCTTCAACGTATCGAGATCGTCGGTGGAGAATTCCAGCGCGTCGAGTGAAAGCTCGTCCACGGTCGCCGTGCCGGCCTCGTCCACTTCGAACTGCATCTCGCCCACCTCGCTCGGCGGTGGCGGCATTTTGCGCTGCGGCGGTTCAGGGATGGGTGCGACGCGGTCCTCGCGCTCGGCGGTACCCGCACCCATGGCCATATCCATATCCATATCGACATCTTGCAGTTCGAACTCCTCGTCGGCGCCGTGCGCTCGTTTCGCATGTTTCGGTCGTGCCGCTTCCTTCGGCGCCGTGGTGACCTTTTGTCGCAGTTCTTCGAGTTCGTCGTCGTCGTAGCCCCATCCTTCCATTTCTTCGCCTTCGACCTCGTACGCCTTTTTCGTGCGCGCGGCGCGCAGGAGAAGGATGGCGATGACGACGCCCGCCAGACCGATCAGGACCAAGATCCATGTGAGCGGCGAGCGCTCTTCCGGTTGGGCCTCAACTTTGATCTCGTAGCTTTTCGACGAGGAGGCACCGTTCGAATCGAAGACCGTCACTTCCACCGTATAGGTCCCCGGTTCATCGAAGGTATATGGCGCCAGCGCGGACGCCGACGACTTGTAGTCCACCGTCCCGTCGCCGTCGAAATCCCATTCGTAATACGCGATGCGGTCGTCGGGGTCGGTGGAGCCCGATGCGTCGAACGAGAGCGCGTCGCCCACCATCACTTTCACCGGGCCGGTGACCATCGCGCGCGGCGGTGCGTTCTCGATGACCAGCCCGAACGGTGCGAAGAGCGTGAAATGGGTGAGGTTCATGACAAAATGCTCCTCGGTGGGATCGAAGACCGCGCTGGGCACCAGCTCCCACTGGCTCGCGCCGGTATCGAGCGAGTACAATGTGAGCGACACCGCGTTCATCCCCGCGGGGAGTGCGTCGGTATCGAGCGGGATGGTCACGCTGGCCCATTCGATCGCGGTGCGCGTGGTGGTGATCTCCACGGCCGTTCCCACCGCGGTTCGGTTCGCAGGCGGCGCGGGCGTGGCCGGAAGCGGCGCCGATGGCTCAATGCTCAGGTCGCCGTCGCCGCCGTATTTCATCGTCACCGTCACACCGCCCTCCGTGGTGGTGGTGCGGTAGGTCCGGGTGACGAGGACTATGACCGATGCGGTGGCGGACCTCCCGCCGCTATTGGTCACATTGAGCGTGATCGTATGGTTGCCCTCCGCTAGAGTGGTGGTGAACCGTGCCGCACGCGAAAGCTCGCCATCGATGGACGAGACCCATCGATACGATAGCGCCAGCCCCTCCGGATCCGTACTGGCGCTCCCGTCGAAGGTGATCGGCTCGTCGGTATCGACCGCGGCGCCATCGAGCGGCTCGTCGATCGAGGCAATAGGTGCGTCGACGGTAGGTGTCGAAATAGTGAACTGCCGCCGCTCGCGATCGTTGACCGTATATTGATCGCCCGCAAGATCGGTGTGGACGATCACGAGATAGCTTCCGTCGATGTCGATTTGATGTGACCACGCGAGCGCGGTCATCGCCCCCGGTTGCTGTGCGGTGAGCGAACGGCTCGCGTCGTGGACCACGGCACCGGCCACGGTATGGACCGCGATGTCGTCGATCGCCCACGATGACAGGGTCGCATTACCGTTCACGACCAGCCGGAACCCGAGTTCGATATCCGAGCCCATCTGCGTATCCAGCGTCACACTGCGTGGGGTCCAGTTCCCCTCTGCACCGGTGATGACCGCGATGGTCTGCCACTCATCGCCGGCGGCTGAACGGGCCATGACGAGCCCGCGATCGCCCTCGTTCAGCGTAGAGCGATGGTAGAAGCTCAGCTCGGCGAGGTACGCACCGTCGAGATCGAGCGCGGGCGATGTGAGCGTCGCCGACGATGCCTCGCTCTGGGTCGACCCGCTGGCCTCCCAATAGCGGCTGCCGCCGTGACTCGCCGCATCGTCGACGCTTTCGGTGGCGGTCACATGGGTCCACTCCACGCCGGCTCCGTCACCGTCACCGTCACCCGTGGTCGTCCAATCCGACGGGCTCGTCTCGAAACCGGAGGAATAGGAGTTCACCGCCGCCGCCAGCGCCACCACCTCCAACGAGGCGGTGTAACTCGCCGTATCGGTCCCGTAATTCTGGACCGTGGCGTTGACCGCGATCGCGCCACGCTCATAGACCGCACCGTTGGTTGGATGGCTGATGGTGACCACACCCGCATCGATTCGCTGGACAACCTGATCCTCCACTTCGATCACGGCGCCGGCCTCGTCGTTGGAACTGTTCTCGTCGCCCGTAAGCTCGAGGAGCACCGTAAGCGTCCAGTTCCCGAGTGTGGACGGCGCGGACCACTGAACGACCTCGATGTTCGCGGTACCATAGGGCGAGAGGTCGGTGAAATTCGCTTCGCCGATCTCGCTCGTCGCGCCGCTCGGCGACGACGCCTCACAGCTAAGCGCGCCGGACGCGATGGCGACATTGCCGTGATTGGCAATGAGCGCTGAGATCGTCAGCGCAGTGCCCGGTTCCACCGGCGAACGCGGTGTGGTGGAGACGGAGAGGACGCCGGCATCGTAGCGGTCGCCAACTTGCACGGTAGCGTTATGCCAGTTGTCCGCGGGTTCTTGATCTTGGAGCCCGACGAGCCCGATGGAGATCGCATACTCACCGTCCTCTGTCGCCGGCGTGGTCCACGACGGGAATACCGCGAACATGCTTTCCATGGACGCCAGCGGCTCGAGGGTCACTGTCTCGCGATAGACCTCCGTATCGCCGGGAGAGTGGATGGTACACCGCACCTCGATACTGCCAGAAGGAGTGCTCCCGAAGTTCTGGACGAAGGCGCGGAACTCCACCTCGACGCCGGAGACATACGGTCCCTCGGGATTGGAGATGACATCGGTGATGCCGATGTTCAGCGGCGTATCGTCACCGATCGCCAGTGAGATAATTTCGACATTATTGGCCGCGTTGTCGTCTTGATAATCGATCTCGATAGTGATGAGGTAATCGTCCTGGGCGGGAACGGTCCAGACATCGTCGAACACGACGCGCTCGGTCTCGGCCGGTGCGATGGAATCGATAGGATAGACGGTGGAGAGTATCTGGGTGCCGTTGCCTTCCCATACGATCGTCAAACGCACGGGGACCGAGGTGAGCACGGTGGTACCCGAGTTGGTCACATTCACGAAGATAGAGAGCGTGGTCTGGCTCACGATGTCGGTTGGCGCCGTCTGGAAATCCTTGATACCGACATCGTCGAAATCGTCGACCACGGAGACATTGAAGGTGACCGCGTCGTTCGACGGGTTCGTATCGCTTGCGAAGATCGTTTCGACGGTGAAGGTCAGCTCGGTGGGCGACGAAGGCGCCATCCATGGGTCGAATTCCACGACCTCCTCCGCATCCGGCGCGAGCGTCGCGATGCTCTCGGACGCCTCGTGGAGAATATCGCCGCTCGATCTGACCCGCACCGTCCATTGCACCGAAACATCGGTGGCGGTCTGGGTCCCGTAATTCCTCACCGGTCCGGACATCGGGACGCTCTGGTCCGTTTGGATCGTCATCTCCGGGGGGGCGCCACCCTCGGTGACGAGGCCCACATCGTAGCTTTCCGCGCGCGTCGCCGCCGAGCCCGCGTTGAGGTCGGTGTCAGCGTCGGCATCGATCGCCGATAAACTCATCGTTCCTGAGAGTAATACCGATAATGATAGTAAGCAAATGAGCGTGACGATCGAGCAGCGCGCGCAATGGCCGCGGTGCTGACCGGTCCATCGTGGGTTTTCAATGCGAACCATGATCGATCCTCCAAACGGGATAGGGATATGTGGTCGAGTGTAGGTGTGTTCCAGCACCCTTCTCGAGAGGCAAGACGGGTGGGAAGGGATCGTAGGATGTAAGAGTTCGTCGATGGCCATCGATATTGAACCGAACGCGGGATAGCTGTTAATTGTTAAGTGTTGTGTACTATGCGTTATGTATCGCGGATGTCGATGGAGACCGTCGTGTAGACGATCTGGAGATCGGTGGCGTAGCTCTCGGCGAAGTGGACATCGTCGGCGCCCACCTGGTATTCGACACCATAGCGATACTGATCCTCGCCGTCGCCGCTGGGTTTGAACCCTGCATAATCGCGTGGATTATCCGCCGCACCATATTGTGCAGCGCCGTATTTCGCCCCCAGCGCGTGATAGAGCGCTTCGGCACTGGCACCGCTGAACTGCCAGCGGACATTATAGACGCCGAATGCACGGTGCTGGCTCATGTGGCGATTCATCAATCGCATCTTATATGTTCCGCTCCCTACCGCAGTGGGTCCCTCGGCCTCGTAATCGATGTAATAGAGGATGATCGAATCCGCATCGGCATAAAAGAGCGGAAGCTGGAGTACTTCGGATTGCGGGGTACGCACGGTGAGTGCGCCGTTGGCCGACGAGAACCGATACGACGACTCGCTCGTGGCGATCTCCTCCACCAGCGCGTCGACGGTGGCGAACCAGAACTCCGCCACCGGATGCTTTTCGCCGGTGTTCCAGACCTCTGCGTGGACGATCTCGTCGAGGAGCGGATCGCTCGCGAGAGCCATTCCTTCTATCTCCGTGACGGGGGCGCGTTCCGAGTCGGTAAGATGCTCGATGGCGATGCTCCGCTCCGCATACCGGAGCGAGACATGGTCGAAAAGCGCGTCGGTCTCGCCCATAAAGGAGACCGCAGTGAGATTGGCGCCGCCCGGGGTGAGCCCGAGGTCGTCGACGAGGTCGATGCGGTGATGGACCCACTTCGCCCGTGGCTGGTTGGGCGAGGTGCCGACGGAGGCGGGATATGCGCCGTCATAGGACGATCCCACATCATACCCCCAGACGAAGTTGCCCATGTCGGTACCGATGCGGACGGCGATATCGGCGTCATCGTCGGCGAGATAGAGCCAGTAATCGACGGTCCTGATCTCGTCGCCGCTATCGCCGATGGGGCGCGGGTCGCTGAGGTCGAAACGGTGGTCGCCGTCGCATTGGAACGCGTGTTTGCCGCCGATATGCGGCTCGTTGCCGCTCAGTGTATTTGGCGGGGCAGTCCACGATATCCCCGGGATGTTCAGATCGTCCTCGATGACGAGATCGAGGTAGGAATAGCTCCGCGCCTCGCGATGTTGGACCTCGCCCCGCTCCACTGCGGGCTGGTCGGCGCGGTCGAAGAGGAGATGGTCGAGGTAGACTTCGCCGTTGACCCGAAAGCGCATCTCGAGGATCTCGTAGCCGTATCCGAGCCGACAATCGTTGATCAGGTCGAGCTTGTGATGGACCCACCGGTTCGTGGGCTCGCCGAGGAAGGTGCGGTCGAACGGGCCGGCGTTCGGCGAGTCCCAGGTCGCGTCGGTATCGAACCCGACGCGGTGCCCCCATCCGCCCTGGTCGGTGCGGAACTCCAGCACGATATCGTCGCCGTACGATCCGAAATACCACCATACATCCAGTTTCTGGATGCCGTCGGCGGCGTCGTCCACCACATAGGGGAAAGTGTAGGTGAAATTGTAATCGTCCGTCGTCCCCTTGAACGCCTTCTTGCCAGACATTATATGGTATTCCACAGTAGGATCTGGCTCAATACTGTCCAGTTTATTATCGTCGTACCATACATACGGATGTGGCGAGAGCTCGTCCTCGAGGACGATATAGTTGTTTGCGAAGTTCGGTGCGTCGATGAGGCGCGCGGTTCGTTGCTCCCAGTACTGCTTGGGCCCGTTGTCGAGCGTGTCGAAATAGAGGTAGTAGCCACGGGTCGCGCCCTCAGGCAGCGTCCCGTCGATGATCCAGCTGAGATCGGCGCGGTCGCCGCAGAGGTATGCCCAGTCGAACCGGACCGTGTGCCCCGCGCCGGCGATCGGCCGGAGCTGGAACCCGTCCACCTCGCCCTCCCAGCTCGCCGTATCGGTCTCGATGTCGCGCAAATCGAACGAATAGGTATGCCAGCCCGCATAGACCGGGAACGGGTCCGAGTGCACCTCGGTCCCGTCGGTTGTGTGCCAGAACAGTTCGCCGCCATCCGGCTGATATTCGTCTGCGTTCATCCGGATGGTGAACCGGTAATAATCCGTGGTATCGATGGTATCGGACCCACGCGGCAGTTCGTACCACGGCTCCGCACCGCTCGTCGTCGACTCGAGAATGCCCAGCTCGTTGGGCGGTTGCGAAGGGTCCGTCGCACCGCTGACCGCCAATAGGTCGGTAGGTTCGGACATGTCCCATGCGTCGCCGCGCCGATCGGCGGCAAATTCGATCCCACGCACCGCCACCGGCACTTCACCCATGGGCTCGCGGTCGTTCGTATACTCGACGAGCCGGAAACTATTGGGGTCGATGAAATCGTCCGTATCGCCCCGCCCCGCTTCGCGTATGAGTCGTGCGCAATCGATGCTGATCGTTTGCGCCGTGTCCGCATGGGGATGCGCGCTGGCGCCGATGGCCACGGGGACGCGGTACGCCCAGCTCGAGGTACCGTCGGTCCACCAGTCCGCCGTACCACCACGCGTACGGCTCAATGTGACATACTCGCCTTCGTACGCGTTATCGATGGTGAACTGACGATCACTGAAGCTGTGGAAGAGGACATCGCGGTCCTGGTAGCGATTATACGATGTTATCCAGTACTCGCGATCAGATTCGAGATAGAACTCGCCGCTCGGGATGTGCATGGTCGTGGTCCGTGCGGCGCCAACGCCATCGGAGAGGAGCGCGCGGATGTCGCCGTGGACCGATTCGAAATAGGCCGACGCGAGATGATATTCGTTCTGGGAGTGATAATTATAGATGGTCGGGGTGCCCCAGAGGATGATCATCGTATTGACCGTCAGCATCATGGTGATGATGATGATCGTACTGATGAGCGGCGAGACCGCGTCCGTATCGAGGACCATCCGTCTCATATCATATCATCGCTCCATCGTTCATCGTTCATCGTTCATCGTTCATC
>CAZSUE010000206.1:0-4669 GCA_964609045.1 uncultured archaeon
TGCACCATCGAGGAGCGCGAGGAGTACGAACCGCATATCGATATGGGTATCGTGGTCTACGCCGGCGTGGATTACGAGCAGATATTGCGCAAGGCGGAAGAGGAGGCGGATATCATCGTCTGGGACGGCGGGAACAACGATCTCTCCTTCTACCATTCCGATCTCTATATCACGGTGGCCGACCCGCATCGGCCCGGCGACGAGCTCGCGTATCATCCGGGGGAGACGAACCTCCGGCTCGCAGATGTCGTCATCATCAATAAGATCAAGACGGCGGAGACGAAGAATATCGAGCGCGTGCGCGAGAATATCCGCCTCTCGAATCCCGATGCCACGATCATCACCGCGGAATCGCCGCTGGAGGTGGAGGACGCCGACGCGATCAAGGGCAAGCGCGTGCTCGTCATCGAGGACGGTCCCACCGTCACGCACGGCGGGATGGGGTATGGCGCGGGGTATATCGCGGCGGAGAATTTTGGCGCGCGCGAGATCGTCGACCCACGGCCCTTTGCGAAGGGGTCGATCCTCGAGACATTCAAAAAATATCCGCATCTCGAGAAGGTGCTCCCCGCAATGGGGTATAGCGATACGCAGATCGAGGAGCTCGAGACCACGATCAATCAGTCGGATTGCGACGTCGTGGTCGGGGGTACGCCCATCGACCTCTCGCGGGTGCTCGATGCCACGAAGCCGATCACGCGGGTGAAGTACTCGCTGCATGAGGTCGGCGACCTCGACCTCGAAGAGATCCTCGGGAATTACTGATCTGATCCCGAGACGGTCGTCGAGCCAACTTATACCCACGGACCATGCACATGCACATGCATATGCACATGCACATGCCCGCACCCGACCTGATCCTTGCATCCGCGTCGCCGCGGCGGCGCGCACTTCTTGCACAGCTCGGGCTCGCGTTCGAGGTCAGACCCGCGACGCATGTCGAGGCGGAGCGCGGGGCCGAAACGGGACGCGATGAGGCGCCCACCGAGTACGCGGTGCGGCTTGCCGGTGCGAAAACGCGCGCCGTGGCGCGCACCTTGCGCGCGCGGGAGCGCCCCGCGGTGGTCCTCGGCGCGGATACCATCGTCGTCGTCGACCGATCGATATTGGGGAAACCGGCGGACACCGCGGACGCGCGGCGGATGCTGCTCCTCCTCAGCGGGCGGACGCACGAGGTGATCACCGGGTACGCGCTTATCCGGGTCGATTCGCAGCATGAACAGAACCACACTGAAGCGGTGAGCACGAAGGTGCGGTTCCGATCATTACGCGAGGATATGGTGCAGTGGTATATCGCCACGGGCGAGCCGTTCGATAAGGCGGGTGCCTACGGTATCCAGGGCCGCGCCGCCGCGTTCGTCACCGCGATCGAGGGGTGCTATTACAACGTCGTCGGGCTGCCGCTCGCACGGGTCTGCGATGCGCTGGAACGGTTCGGCGTCGCGGTCTACCGCACTCCTCCGGAGGATGCGGCGGTCCAGATGGAATAGTCGCAACACACTCGCTCCCATCGGGCGCGGTGGATGGGGAAGGAGGTTCGAGAATCGCTGCAAGTGCGGCATTACCACGCATCGGAAGAACGCTACCGCATGGCGCGCAAGGCGCCCGGCATCATCTACCAATGGAACTTCCCTGGCCATATATTGACGAAATCGCTGCTTGTTTTGTTAGACGCGACCTCGACCTTCTTTGCCGCGTCGATATGATGACGCGGGCGGTGGTGTGTGTGAGCGTCCCACGAAGCGGCTCGAGACGCTGCGCGACCTCGCACGACGAAGGCGCTGGCGCGTCCATTTCCATCGACATCGACGACCAGAGGATAATGGTCCGTAGTATCGGAGCGGGTAAACGGCATCGTTTACCATAGAGCTTTTAAGAGCTGTGGGACTATTTTTATATAACACGCACTGGAATACGGGGCAATGGTGAGGAGCGTTCGAGGTGGCGGTGGACGGGCCGAATGTGCTTATCAAGAAGTCGTCGCCGCATCGGCCCCCCGCCATCCGCCGACACCACCAGGGAGAGAGATAATGAGGCTTCGCGTACGCTGGAAATTCATCATCGGTTTTCTCGCCTATTCCCTCGTCATGCTGGGCGTGGCGTTCACCGTGACCACGATCATGGAGAGCTACGGCACCGCGTTCATCTTCATCGTCATGATCCCGGTGGTGGCGGTGGCAGGGGTGAGCTTCGCCATCTTCTTTGCGCGGATGGTCACCGGGCCGTTATTGAAGGTGCAAGATGCAGCTGAGCGGGTCCTCGCCGGCGAATTCGATGCACAACTGGATCTCGATATCAAGCGCGCGGACGACGAGATCGGCGACCTCGTTGCGTCGGTGGAAACGATGCTGGCACAGTTCGTGCGCCCGATCCGCGCGTTCACCGCAGTGTTCAGATCGGTGGCAGAGGGCGATTTCTCCAAACGGATCGCGTTCGACGCCGAAGGCGAGCTGGGCGAGCTGGTGGACGCGTACGAAAAGACGCAGTGCAACCTCAAAGGGCTCGTTGGCGAGATACGCGGCGCCATGGAGCATGTGAACGCCTCGGCCGGCGAGCTCGCCGCCGCCGCGGCGGTGATGAACACCACGGTCCAATCGGTCTCTGACGCGACGCAGCAGGTCTCCGATGGCGCGGTGGTCCAAGCCGATCGCATCGATGAGACCGCGTCGGTGGTGGCCGGGATGGCCGCGGCATCGAGAGAGGTGGCACAGAGCGCGAGAACGACGCGCGAGAACGCCAAGAGCGCGAACGAGGTCTCACTCACCGGGAAGAAGGCGGTGGAGCGCGCCGTCGCCACCATGGAGCGCATCCTCGAAACGGTCACTAATACGGCCGAGATCGTCGAAACGCTGCAGTCCCAGTCGCACGAGATCAGTCAGGTCGTCGATGTCATCACCGCGATCACCGATCAGACCAATCTCCTCGCGCTCAATGCCGCCATCGAAGCCGCGCGTGCCGGTGAGCACGGGCGCGGGTTCGCCGTTGTCGCGGAGGAGGTCAAGAATCTCGCGGAGGATTCGAAACACGCCGCGGGCCAGATCACTACCATCATCGCCGAGGTCCAAACCAATATCGGCGCCGCGGCCGATGCCATGGCCGCGGGGACCGATACAGTCACCACGGGAAAAACGGTGATCAATCGCGCCGGCGGCTCGCTCGAACGCGTCGCGTCAACGAGCACCAAGAATGTGGAGATGGTTTCCGAAATATCGTCGGCCACCCAGCAACAGCAGACCGACGCCGATCGCGCCACCGCGGCTATCGACGAGGTGGCACAGATCGCGACAAAGAGCGTTTCCGCCATCGACGAGACCGCGTCGTCACTGGAGACGCTCGCCGGCGGGATGGAAGAAGTGAACGCACGCGCACAAGAGCTCACTAAGATGGGGCAGAAGCTGGAACGGAGCCTCGGGAAATTCAAGTTCTGATCGATGTTTGAGAGGGTGAAGTGTGAAGTGTGAAGTGTGAAGTGTGAAGTGTGAAGTGTGAAATGGCGATGAGATCAAGTAGCTTTCAGCCATAGGAAATGAAAATGTGGGATGGCGTTCGTAGGTCCTATACCATCGACTTACCATCGACTATACCAGACCGGCCATACTTGAAGACGACGACGAAATTTTCAAACCAAGTGTGAAGTGTGATGGGCGATGAGGATGAGGATGAGGATGAGGATGAGGATGAAGGATGTGGGCGAAAGGGAGCGGGCGGAACCGAGGGGCTGGACCGCATCTCAGATCAATGAATGAAATAAGATGAGATGAGATGAGATGATTTGGGCCATGCCGCAGCCAAGCCACCACCGTGGGATACGCGGTTTTGGCGCGTGACCGCCCAGAAGCGAACTGCTCCGCACCCGGCGCATTCATCTTCTATTTACTATTTGCGCAAAAACAATATAGGGGCATCGACCCCCGACGCCCAAGTATACATGGAAAAAGGATAGAAAAGAATTGAAAGCGATCGAAAACGAACGAGTCGAGAAAAGGTGAGGAGGGTGGATCGGTGGCTCACCGATCCACACCTCGATATCGACGATCCGTTTAGCACCATTACCGAACGATCCGAGCGTAGCGACCCTATTGGAACCAAGCGCGGAACCAATCGCCGATGCCGCCGAGACCACCGCTCATGCGGCTGCGGTGGCCGTCTGCACCGTTACCGCGCGGTCGACCATGGAGACCTTGACCGCCGTGGCCGTTCCCTCCCCGCGAACCGCGATGAGGACACTCGCCGTCGCTGCGCATCGGCCCCCGTGCGGAAATGTTCCCCACATAGTCGTCGTCGCGACGATCGGGGATGCCGTCGTTGTCGTGGTCGTGCGGGTACTCGTCAGCGGTGTCGTTGATACCGTCGCCGTCGTCGTCGACATCCTCGCAGTTGGGTATACCGTCACCGTCGAGGTCGCCCTCGGGGCCCATTCGCATCCGCATCTGCATCATGCGACCGTGGGACCGATGGTGCGTCCGCATGCGGTGGCGGTGGCGTAATTGCTGCCGCTGCCGTTCACCAAATTGCGTGCAGTTACCGTTCGGGGCGGAGATATTGCCCACATAGTCGCCATCCTCTTCCTCGGTATCGGGGATGCCGTCGTTGTCATCGTCGTCGTCCCATGCGTCGGGGATGCCGTCGTTGTCGTGGTCGTGCGGGTACTCGTCAGCGGTGTCGTTGA
>CAZSUE010000206.1:4769-7754 GCA_964609045.1 uncultured archaeon
TACCGTCGCCGTCGTCGTCGACATCCTCGCAGTTGGGTATATTGTCACCGTCGAGGTCGATGTCGAGGCAGGCTGGTGCGTTAGCTGCCATCGGATGCGCAGTGGAGCCGATACCGCCGCACCACTCTCCCGTAGAATAATAATCGTTCATCTCGTCGTCGTTTGTGGTGTCCTCCTCGGGCAGCGCTGCACCGGTCGCCACCAATCCGATGACGAGCGCAGCGACCGCCGCGACGATAACCGCAATGCCTGCTGTTCGTGTTGCCATCTATTCGTTGCCTCCAATATTGTGTTCAACCCTATGATACCCCTCGGTACATATACCCTTTTACCGAATTAAGACCCGATTTATACCCAAATCAGTTCCAAATAGGGCCAGATCTTGAGGGGGAGCGAAGGAAACGCTCTGCGGATGAGGGAAAAGGAACGGGAGAAGGAACGGGTGAGGGAGAGGGGGGCCGAAACAGGAGGGGGTACAAGTGCAGGCCGATTTGGCTCTGGCGCCACACGACCGGAGCCCTATGCCGCTCATATATGCGTTAATGAGGTGGCATTTGTCGCAGATATGACATATTATCGGCGATGTCGTAACAAAAGAGTTATTAAAGTTAGCGGAAGTCGCTTAACGCGCCGCCACCGTCCCATCGGTGGCAGACCGAATATTACGCCGGGGCATGCTAGCCTATACACTTTACCCATAACGGCTAAATGTTAGGATAACTGGCACCGCAACGAAATGGATTCTCGGCCAGCTTATTCCATGATCATTGTGAGGGTTTATAATGCAATACGACAATAATAGAAATAGTATCGTTACTATCGGAATCGTTGTGCTATTGGTCCTTTCCAGTCTCTCGCTACTCACCGATCTGCAGGGGGCGCGTGCACGAGCGACGACCCTCTATGTGGGTGCGGGCGACCACCCCACCATCCAGTCCGCATTGGAGAACGCCACCGCCGGCGACACTATCGTCGTCCCGAACGGGACCTATAACGAGCACCTGGTCGTCGATAAGAGCGTGACACTGCAGGGTTACGGGGCAGAAAATACCACGATCACGGGCGCTGGCGCCGGGGTCGCGGTCACGATCGTTGCGGACGATGTCAACATCTCCGGGTTCAAAATAACCGGTAGCGGCGCTGGCGCTTCGGACGCCGGCGTATTTATTGACACGGTGAGTGGTTGTCGGATCGACGCGGTTACTATCTCGGACAATGCCGCTCGCGGGCTATCGATATCCGGCGGCGCGAACAACACCATCGTAAACAGCACGATATCCGGCAATGCCAACTGGGGCGTGCTGCTTCGGGGCTGTCGCAACACCACCATCGAGAACGACACCATCTGCCAGAACGGCGACGGCGGCCAGGGTGGGATCGTAATAGGCGGCTCGGGCAGTGCGGCGACCACCTCCAATCGGCTTCTGGATAACAACATCTCGGACAACCCCGGCTATGGGATATTATTGGAGGGCACGGGCGGTGGTCCCATCGAGAACAACACGATGGAGAACAATACGATCCAAAACAATAACTACGACCTCGAGGTCCGGCCCGACTCGCTCTCTGATTATTACCAAAATGTCGACGATAACAACACACTAACCGCGGGCCGACTCACCTACTGGGTCGATAGGAACAACGAGACCGTACCAGCCGGTGCGGGCATGATCGTCCTCGTTAACTCGACGAATATCACGGTCCACGATCAGAACCTGACAAACAACGGCAAGGGACTGGTCCTCGCCTACTCCGACAACATCACCGTCGAGGATACGAACGCCTCCCACAACAGGCTGGCCGACTTCTATCTCGATCATGCCGACCACAACGATATGATAAATATCTCCGCGCTCGGAACGCCGGGTCTTTCTGGACACATCGGCATCGAGCTACAGCACTCGCACCACAACAATATCTCCGACAGCAGGCTCACCCATAACGAAAAGTACGCGCTCCTCGTCTACGCTTCGGATCACAACACGATCCAGAACTCCACCATCTCCGACAACGATATCGACCACGATGCGGCGGTCTCCCTACAGTACTGGTCCGACCACAACCAGCTCGTAAACAACACCATCTCCAACAACGGCGACGACGGGCTACATCTCGATCGCTCACACAATAACACGATAAGGAACAACTCCATCACGCACAACGGCGATCACGGACTGCTGCTCAACCCCGAGGATCCATCCACTGGCCAGCCATCCAGCTACAACCTGATCGAAGGCAACCTGATCGCGAATAATCCGCATCACGGCATCTGGATCGAGGGCGCACGCTCCACCCCATCGGACCACCTATCCATACTCGACAACACCATCACCCAGAACGGCGATGACGGTATCGAGGGCTACCTCACCGATAGCACGATAAGAAATAATACCGTCTCTGACAACCCCAAGTGCGGTCTCGACCTGACCTCCGCCCATACCACGATCGCCCGCAACAACCTCTCCAATAACGGCGACTGGGGGCTCGATCTTGCCGAGAGCCACGACAACACCATCCATAACAACACGATCAGCCAGAACGGAGCCGGTGGTCAGGGCGGGCTACACCTCTCCGGCTGCTTCGATACCGACTCGTCCCGCAACCGCCTCTTGGACAACAACATCTCCAACAACCCTGGCTACGGAATACTACTCGACGAAAGAGACACGCAGGGCTCGATAGAAAACAACACATTCCTGAACAACACCATCGCCCACAACTACTACGATCTCAGGATCGAGGTCAGCGTTCGCTCCAACTACGAGCAGCACTTTGACGATAACAACACCGTTACCGCGGGCCGGCTCTGCTACTGGCTCGACAGACACGACGCCACCCTCCCCACAGGTGCGGGCATGGTCGTGATCGTCGATTCCACGAACATCACCGTCCACGACCAGACACTGACAAACAACGGCCGCGGGCTCACCCTCGCCTACTCCAGCAACATCACTGTCGAGCGGGTCAACGCCTCCCAAAACCGCG
>CAZSUE010000207.1:0-7697 GCA_964609045.1 uncultured archaeon
GGACAGGGGCGGGATCAGGATCGGGGGCGGGAACAGACGCGAGAGCTGCAGGCGGATCTGGAACAGTGGCAGGCATGCGGTCTCGATCGGGATCATGTGCTGACGCACCCTCACTATCGGGTCGCGATGGCAACGCGTTTTTAAAGCGAAAGCGTCGGGTCCCGCGGGTGGTAAAACCTCGGACGAACGCCGGCCGTACAACATGCACGCACGACGGCGTGGAGCGGGTGGCTGCGGGATGGGCGCTGGCGAGAAAACGATCGCGCGACGAAAAAGCGATACGGTGTTCGGTCTGCCGCGGCTCGATCAAAGCGGGGGTAGAATACGACCATTGCCGATGTGGAAGGGTCTACCATCCCGTATGCATCAGGCGGACGGGCGCATGCGGCCATTGCGAGAACCCATACCCCGCGGATGTGGCGAAGGCGGCGGCTCCGAGCGGTGAAGATGAAAAAGAGCCCTGCGAGCGCGAGGATGAACAAAAGCATGGGCAGGAGCAGTTCACGACCCTGACCACCGACGCCGATGAAGTGGTACGGTGTTCGATCTGTTTTGGCTATATCAAGCACGGCGGCGAAGTGATCGTCTGCGCCTGTGGGAAGCACCACCATCCCGCATGCATCGCCCGGATCGGCGAGTGCCCGTCGTGTCTGACCACGTACCCTCCGGGTGCCCCTTGAGATCAGAATGCAGCGCCGGGACGGTGATCCCGATCCCCATCCTTATTCCTCTTCCTCTTCCTGTTCCTCTTCCTACTCGAACCCGCTGAGGAACGCAGCGACATTCTCACCCAGCACATCGTAGTTATACCCACCCTCGAGGAGCGCGAACCGACGTCCGTCACATTCCTCCTCCGACCAGCGCTTGACCCAGCGCCCCAATGTGCTGTAGTCCTCGGTGGCCAGTATCCCGCCCCAGTCGTCGACATGTGCGTCGAACCCGGCGGAGACGGCGATGATCTCGTACCCGCGCCCCTTCGCGCCATCGAGTTTCGTGCGCACCTCGTCGAGATAAAGCGTTCGATCGGCCGGGGACGGGTTGTGGATCTCGATATTGGGTCGAGCCGCGAGGGAGTCGACGGTCCCGTCGCCGAAGTGGAGATCGAAATCGAGGAGGTATGCGCCATCGATCCGCTGTACGGCAAACAGCGACTCGAGCGCGATCGCCATGTTAGAGAAATAGCAGAAGCCCCAGGCACTGTCCCTGGAT
Organism: uncultured archaeon; assembly: GCA_964609045.1. Lineage (GTDB taxonomy): Archaea > Thermoplasmatota > Penumbrarchaeia > CAZSUE01 > CAZSUE01 > CAZSUE01. The sequence continues at coordinate 1,210 of CAZSUE010000207.1, forward strand.
GCGTGGTGACCCGGCGGCCGGATCAGGCCGAAGGCGGGCTCTCCGTCCATTGCCAACGAAACGCAATGGAGCGCGCCACCAGCGGCGAGGAGCGCGGTTTCGAACCGCATGCAATCGTGTTCGACCCAATGGATATGGCGGGCGGTGTGGACGCGCTGGATCGCATCGAGTGGAGCGGGAGCGGGTTCCACGCTGGGAAAGCGCGGGAAGAGTACGCGAGTGATTCTTTCCATGCGCCCTTCGGCTGCAGCGGGGTCGGAGGCATAGACTTGTTCGAATTTCGGATGGTAGACGATCGTCGGCATCGGTTCGCACCTCGGTCGCACCGTTCACAGCTGTGCTGGGGAGCCGCTCAGAGCGGCGAGAATATGGGAGAGGGCATACCCGGGTTCCCACTCCATCGCTTTCGAACCGCATTACTCTTGCGCCCCGGCGTAATGTGTGGTGGCCGGCCACAAAGCACCGCGCATGCCGACGCCGCCGCATGGTCCCGCAAAGCTAGCTAGCTATCCGTCTTCGAGCCGCGCGATAGCGATCTCGAACCGATGTCCCTCGATCTCCCAGCGCTTCCCAAAGGTCTCCGTGCCGTACTCCTCCACGGCCATCTCTGGGACCGGTTTTGACCCAAGCGCATCGAACGCGAGATGCTTCGCGCGCGTCTCTTCTGCGATATGCGCATGCCAGGGCTCGACGAGCGCGACGAGGTCCGCCGGGAACTGTGCATTCACCGCGATGAACTCCTCGATATCGAGATCCATCGTTTTCCGCATATCCTGGATCCGTCGCACCAGCTCACGAGCATAGCCCTCCGCGCGCGTCTCGTCGTTGATGGTCACATCCATATAGACCCGCGTCTCGCCGGTGCCCAGTTCGCTCTCCTCGAACCCCTCGGGCAGCCGCGTCTCGAAATTGACCATCGCGGGCGTGATCGTGACCGTTTCGGCGTCACCCTCGCCTTCGATCTCGAGCTCGATTTCGAGCTCGAGCTCAAGCGTGGGCACCTCCTCCGCCGCGTCCACCGCCTCCGGTCCGAGGCAACTATAGACGGTGGCGGGCTCGAGATGCGCGAGCGCCTTGGCCACCGCTTTGGCCCGACCTTTGAACACGGGCCCCAGTGCGCGATAGTTCGGCCGATGCTCGATGACCAGCCCCGACCACTGCGTTCCTGGCTCGAGGAGCTGCACGGTTTTCACATTCGCCTGATCGCGGAGTATCTCGTCGAGCGCTGCGGCAGCGTCACAGACCGCTGCATCATCGGTCTCGACGATCGCTTTCACCACCGGCCAGCGCAGCTTGAGTCGCCCTTTCTGACGGGCGTGCGCCATGGCCTCGATGAGGCTGCGTGCATGATCCATCTGCGTTTCCAACGTTTCATCGCGCCACTTCGGCGCCGATGCCGGCCAATCCTCCATATGGATCGTGGGCTCGCGCTGGCCGAGGGTGAGGTTCTGATAGATCTCCTCGGTAATATGCGGCGCGAACGGCGCGAGGAGGAGCGAGGTCTCGAGTAATGCGTCATAAAGTGTGCAAAACGCCGCGAGCTTGCTCGGTGCATCGCTTTCATCCCAGATCCGGTCACGGATCAGCTTTACATACCACCGCGAGAGATCGTCGAGGATGAACTTCTCCAGCGCGCGACATGCCTTATGGAGCTGATAGGTGTTGATATGCTCCGCCACCTCCGTTTTCAGCCCCTCCAGCGCGGAATAGACCCACCGATCTTCCGTATTCAGCGCATCTTTCACCGCTTCGCGGGTGGTCGCGGTGGGATCGAACCCGTCGATCTCCATGTAGGTGGTGCCAAAGACATAGACGTTCCAGAAGATATTGAAGAGTCGCTTCGCCGTCTTGAGCCCGTCGCGCGAAAAGGGGAGGTCCTCCCAGGGCGCGGACGCACGCAAAAGATAGAACCGTAGCGCGTCGATGCCGTACTCCTCGATCACCTCCGCCGGCTCCACGGAGGTGCCCGCCGATTTCGACATGGGCCGCCCGTTCTCGTCCAGCGCGAACCCGTGCATGAGCACCTCGCGATAGGGGATACGATCGAACGCCACCACACTGGCACCCAATTGCGAATAGAACCATCCCCGGGTCTGATCGTGCGCCTCGGTGATCCAATCGCATGGCCACCAGCGCTCGAACTCCTCCGTCTCCATCGGATAATGGAGCTGCGCCCATGAGGAAACGGCGGAATCGAACCAGACGTCGAGCACATCGCGGATACGCCGCATGGTCCCGCCACAGCGATGGCACTTCAGCTCCACGGCGTCGATCCAGGGCCGATGCAGGTCCATCCCCTCATGATACTGCTCGCTCTCTTCGAGCTCGGATGCCGCACCGATCACACGCTGATGGCCCTCGTCGCAGCGCCAGATCGGCATGGGGATACCCCAGAACCGCTGGCGTGAGATACACCAATCCCGCGCATTGGAGACCCAGTCGTACTGCCGCGCCGATCCCGCCCATTTGGGCGACCATTTCACGCGATCGATCTCGGCGAGCATCTCGTCCTTCAGTTTCGTCACGCGGAGGAACCATTGCTTCGTGGTACGATAGAGGATCGGCGTCTTACACCGCCAGCAATGCCCGTAGCGGTGCACCATTTCACCGTCGGCGAGGAGGATGCCTTTCCTGCGCAGATCCTCGAGAATGATCGGATCGGCGTCCTTGACGAAAAGCTCCTCGTACTTCCCACCGTCGGCGGTGAATCGCCCGCTCTCGTCGATGGGACAGAACGGTTCCAGATCGTATCGCTCGCCGAGCTCGAAATCCTCCGGCCCGAACCCGGGCGCGGTATGGACCAACCCGGTCTGCTCCGCCGTCACATGATCGCCGAGGAGGATGGTATGCGCGTTCTCCATCCGCTCCACGGCGGTCTGATGATACGGCACCTCGTCGACGAGCGGGTGATGGTACCGCAGCCCTTCGAGGTCGGAACCGTGGATATGCTCGAGTATCTCCATGTCCTGATACCGTCCCGCACGCGCCACATCCTCCGCGCGCGATTCCACCACGATAAGGACTTCGTCACCGGCCTCACCCTCGACCCGCATACGGACATAGGTATAATCGGGGTGCACGGCTACGGCGAGATCGGCTGGCAGCGTCCATGGCGTGGTGGTCCAGATCACGATCGATTCGTTCTCACTTTCGCGCCCGACGATGGGGAACTTGACATAGATCGATGGATCGGTCTCGTCCCAATACTCGACCTCCGCCTCTGCCAGGGCGGTCTCGCACCGCGAGCACCATGACTGGACCCGCTTCGCCTGCGTGAGGAGCCGACGGTCGTAGGCGCGTTTGATCGTCCACCACGCCGATTCGAGATATTGGTTCTCGATGGTGAGATAGGGATCGGCCCAGTCGAGCCAGACGCCGAGGTGCCGGAACTCCGCGGTCATGGTGTTCTTGAACTCGATGGCGAACTCACGACATTTGCTGATGAACTGATCGATGCCGAACGCTTTGATCGCTTTCTTGTTCTTGATACCCAGCGTTTGTTCAACTTTGACCTCGATGGGGAGCCCGTGCATATCGAACCCGGCTTGGTCGCGGATATTGTAGCCGTGCATGCGCCAGTACCGCAGCATCGTATCCTTGAGGATCTTGTTCCACGCCGTTCCAAGATGGATGTGACCGCTGGTATAGGGCGGTCCGTCGATGAAATAGCGGTCCTCGCCCGAACTGCGTTTCGCTTTCGTCGCTTTATATGCACCGGTCTCGTCCCAGAAACGCTGGATGCGATCCTCGAGATCGCGGGTTGAATACTGTTTCGGCGCCGATGTGATCATAATAATCGAGCTTGGAACAAATCGAGTTTATTTTAATGTTGTGGGCCGCATCACCACGCTGGATGCGGGATACAAACGCGATACGCCACCTCGGTGGTGATCGCGTCGAGCAAGAAGTCATGACAGGTGAAAAATGAATGGCGGTGAAAAATGAGAGGGGAAATAGAAAAAGGGAGAGGAAAAAAAGAGGGTTGCCGCCAACATATGGCGGCAATGGAGGAGTGATCGGCTCAGTGTCGCTTCCATTGGTCCGATTTGCGCGTCTTGAGGAAGAGCCCTACACCGACGATGCCGAAGATGACCCACATCGGCTCGAAGCCGGGGATATAGGTCCCTTTCATCCGGACGAAGATCGGGAAGACCTCCTCGATGGCGAGCCCCTCGTTCGTCTGCGCATAGAACGAGAAGAATTTAACGCGCACCTCTCTCACCTCGTTCTTGTAGAGCGTCCACCGCGGCGGCGTCGTCACCTGTACGGTGAGCGAGTCCGACTCCGATTCGAGGACCTCGCGCGTCTGCGAGCTGAGCTGCACCGTCCACCCGATCTCGCCGAGCTCTTCGCGGTTGTCCACGGAGATCTTGATCGTATCGGCGTCGTTCCCCTCGTTGTTGATCTTGAGCGAGAACATCACCTGTTTCCCGGGCTGGACCTGGAGGTACGGTTTCTCGCACTCCACGGAGAACTTATAGAACTGCTGGATATAGACCGCGCCCTTCGTTTCCGGGATGGTCACCGTCGCCAGCCCCGGCAGCTCCTGGGCGGTACCGGTGATGATGACCTCCTGTGCAATACGGTGGCTCGTCCGCGGCGGCGCCTTCACGCTGAGACTGAACGGCTGCGTGCCGGGACTATCGAACACAATGCTCTCTGGCGAGATCGTCGCGGGCCATCCACCCGCCGACGCGTCGAGATTGACACGGATCTGCTGGACCTGTTGCCCGGGCCCGATCTGGCTGGCGGACACGGTGCCAGAGAACTGAACGAGACCGGATTTACCCGGTGCGACATCCGCTTCTTTCGTCGGTTGGTCCAATCCAATGGTAACCACCGGTTGCGCCGCTTCTGCCACTTCGGCGACGATAAATATGCCAATTACAAGACCTAGCGCGAGAAGACCGATGAAAGTGAGTAACCTGATCGGATTCGTTGAATCAGACATAAAATCTCTCCTGGATTAAAGGAACCCAGTCGTGTCACATGATGCGAAGTGATCATCTGAGGAACGGGTCCGGCGATATATAAGTTTTGTTCCTTCTCCCCTTAATAGCCGAAGAGCCGGCCGCTACCTGCATAGTTGAGAGAGAGATACCGATCTATGTACCTCCGTCCCCTTGTGGGGCCGCAGAGCGGTGACGGAACAATGGGCCCGGCCGGATTCGAACCGACGACCATCTGGTTATGAGCCAGACGCTCCACCAGACTAAGCTACGGGCCCCTAAGATCGTATGAGAGATGACACCGAAAACGGATGCCCAATATCGCCGACACCATCGTATCTGAATACGCTGAGGACGACGGAACGGGGATACTTTCGCGAGCTTATATATATTTTTCTTTCGCCGTCCTTTCTTTCGCCGTCTGCCCCACGAACCCACGAACGGCGCCGGGGACCACCGACGGAGAAGAACGATCGATAGTCGTTTGTGGCGATCGAAAGAGCGATCGAAAGAGCGACGGTGTGGACGGTGTCTCGCGAGCTAGACGGAATGCGGGGAGCCCTCGTTCGCCTCCATTACTGGAGCGGGTCCAGCTGCGCGATCTTCTCCGAGGTCAGCGCGATCAGCTCCTCGAGGTCGGAGCAATCCTCGATCTCCTCTGCGGAAATGAAAAGCGCGAGCGAGTCGTCCTCCTCCAAGAATGCGCAGGGGTAATCCGCCGTTGGTGCATCTGTTGCAGCGCCATACTGCTCGATGAATTCGTCCTTATGGAGGAAGGTGACGGAGATAGCAATAGAATCGATGAACTGCTTCCACGGCGAGCGCATCCCAAGATTGCCGAAGGTCAGCGCACAGAGCCGACACGGATAGGTCGACGGGCTGACCGCTTTATTGACCACATCCTTGATGAGATTGAAGAAACCGCTATCTGCGTTATAGACGAAAACGATCTCGCGATCGTTGGAAGGATCTAAAGAGTCGGGGTTCATACGAAGCGTGATGAGGGGCGATGGGATAAAAAGGTTCCTCCCACCCGTCGTGAAGCGCCGCCGGACGTACCGAGGACGAGAAAGAAAAAGAGCGCCATCGACCGGATTCGAACCGGCGACCGCACGGTTAACAGCCGTGTGCTCTACCTGCTGAGCTACGATGGCATGGGATCGTTCGCTACTGGTCGACCCACACTCCGTGGGGTTCAAGTTCGTCTACAATATCCTGAGCCAGTAACCGCTATCGGGCGCGAGATATGAGTAGCTGGACTCGGGTTATACCTGATGGTACATAAAAATATTTCTGTTGAAGATCGCGGTCTCCTCCCATCGCTTCAAACGTCCGTTGTAACCTCAATCGCGTTTGCTCTACTGGCGTTGCGAACGATTCTGCGGGGGATGGAACGAAAGAGCATTTCGACTCACCGCAAGTTCTCAATAGCCAACCATGTGATAGACGGAACTATCGAGCCAGTGAAAGTGGTGCCTTGTGTGATGGGTGCGAAGAGTTTCGCACCGAATTTTGGGAATCGGGATCGTTCGCGGTCCA
>CAZSUE010000208.1:0-7681 GCA_964609045.1 uncultured archaeon
AACCCACCGCTTTTATGTAACAAGCCGATAGGCGCGCCAGCATCATGCGGGTCAAAAAGCTCGGAAAACGGACTCTTGACACGGTCTTTAGTAGTACCGCCGTTGGCGTCGACCATACGGCCCATGCGCCGAGGGGCGGTATCGCGAACGGGTCGAGGGGGGGGATGTAGTCCTCCCCCCATAGGGCCCGAACCGATGCTGTTTTTTTAGCACCCGCTCGAGCGTTTCGCGATCCGGCTGATAGGGGCCTTTGCGTTCCAGTTCCGGCAGCGGCAGCTTCAGCTCCTCGACGAACGGCGTGCTCGCCAGTTTCCGATTGTACGCGAAGGTCATTAGCCATTCGAGATGGACGACATCCTCGATATTATACGCAAGCAGTGTCTCCAGCGCGGCTTCGTCCTGATGTTTGAGGTACTCCTTCCAGAGGAGGACCGCCGTGAACCCGTCCACACCGTCGAGCCCGCCGCGCGCGATGCCGAGTTGCGTCTCGATCGACTTGAGCCCGCCGCGGTAGTTGATGCTTTTCAGTATATAGCGCAGATCGAGATGCGCCGTGGAAATCGCTGTCCCGAACGCATGCTCGATGAACGGGATGTCGAAGGTCTTACCGTTGAAGGTGACGATGAGGTCGTACTGTTGGATATCGTCGGCGAAATCGTCGAGATCCCGCCCGTGGATATAGGTCGAGATCTCCGTCCCATCCCAGATGGCGATGGTGGTAATATGATCGTGGCAGTGGTCCAGACCGGTGGTCTCGATATCGAGGTACGCCACCCTCTCACCGTGATGCGGGAATATGCGCCAATGCTCCGCCGTACGGAGCTTGCGGGTGAAGTATGCGATATCGCCGCTCGAGAGGGAGCGTTGCGACCGCTCGATATGCGCGGTGATCGGTTGATAGCGCTTGCCGGAGAACTGACGCGCACCGCGGTCGAGATAGTCCGACCAGCTACGGATACCGGCGGCCCATATCTTCTCCTCGGTGGCGGGGCCGATGCCGGGGATATGACGAAAGGTCTGTTCTAACATTTGGATCACAGATCGAAGATTGGGTTGGAGGGTTAATCGTGTCCGAGCTAGTCGGCGTCGAGGTTATAAAATTAACCATGCCACCTCATCACTCGGTGTTCGGAGGGTAACGATTGTCGGCGAAGAGGGTTCAGGGCTCGGGGATGTCGAAGGTGACCTCGTACTCGCGCTCGATCGCGCGCAGGAGCTGGAAATAGAGGAAGGTGATAAGGAAGAGATTCTTCTTGACGCGCATATCGGAATGGAGCGAGAGAAGTCCACCCGCCAACCGTTCCATCGCCTCCTCCTTGTTCTGGCGCTTCGCGCGTTCGTAATGGTGCTCGATATGGTAGAGGAACTCACGCCGCACACGGTCGGTAAACACCTTCTTGATACCGCGTTTGGAGAGACGAAAGAGGAACGGACTGAGACGGTGAAAGAGCGGGCCGAGGTTCTTGATGCGTGGGTCAGGCGGTCCGATCCGTTCTCGCAGCCATTTCCTCGCCCTCAAATACAGCCGGTCGAAGGCGCGACCCTCGAGCGAATAGAAATCGTAGTGCCCGCCGGGAATGCTCAGTATTGCCGCGGATATGAGCGCGTACGCCTCTTTTTCGAGTTCCTCGATCAGCGCGGCCTTGCGCTTGGCGGCGACACGGTCGACCGTCGTCTTCGTTCTCAATTTACGAAATAGCCGCGAGAAGATGGTGCCACGAGGGCGATCGTTGTTCTTGGGCCGGGCCATGAGTACCCATACGGTGGTGGGTACAAAAAAGTTCAGGTACATTACGGTGCGCTGGAAGACGAAAGGAGAGGATGAAAAGAAGCTATCGGCGTGAGTTGTTGTAGGTTCCATTACATGGTCGTTCCCTTACCTCACATTGACGTTCGGCCGCTGGGTTCGGTGTGGGTACCGGGATCCATGGCCCCCTCGGCGGTGCACTCATCGCGCTCGAAGTGCGTACGAAACTCGCACACTTTACAGACGCTCCCTGAGGCCGGCTCGCCACACTGCTCGCAGCGCCCTATGCTCCCCATGCTCCCCATGCTCCCCATGTCCCCCTCCGTCACCACCTGCGACAGCGGCTCGCAAAGCTGGTCGTAGGAGGAGAGGATCGCATGCCGCGTGCCAGGGCTGCGCGTTTCGAGCATGTTCACGATCTCGCGCGGGAGTTGCCGGTGCGCTTCTTCAGCGTACGGGCATTCCGGTTCGTGGATCGCGAGGTTGTTGAGGAGCGCGTAGAGATAGCTCTCCTTTTCCGGGATGGTCCGCAGTGGCATGAGCCGCGGGATGAGCCCGGGCCGGACCACGCGGTGCGGCCCCAATCGCGTCATCTTCGTCAAATCCGCACGCACGAAGTTCATGAGGATCGACTGCGCCATATCATCGAGATTGTGGCCGAAGGCGATGAACGAGAGGTCGAGCTCACGCGCCATGGTATTGAGGATACGCCGTCGGAGCACGCCGCAATAGGAACAGGGCCCGAGCGGCCGGGAACGGGTCTGCGCCACGATCTCGTCCAATGTACACCCGACGACATCGGAAAAGGAGCGGATCGCAAGCGGAACCTCCAGCTCTGCACAGAGCTGCTTGGCCATGGCGATACTGCTGGGCCGATAGCCCGCGATACCCTCGTCGACGAGGAGTGCATGCAGCTCGATGCCGCGGTTACGGCGAAAGATACGGTGCATCAGTTCGAGGAGCACGGAGCTGTCTTTGCCGCCGGAAACGGCGAGCCCCAATCTGGTGCCCGATGGGAACCGCGACTGTCGCCGGACCTCCTTCTTCACTCTCCTTCGCACATAATCGCTAAAATGGTCAGCACAGAGATGCGTCCCGTTGTAGCGGATAAAGGCCACCGCCGTCTTCGCACATTTGAGACACTGGCTCATGGATCGTAGCCAGGGGCGACGGTGCACTTGAGCTTTTCGACCCACACTCCGACCCGCCTATGGACCCCCCTATGACCCCCCTATGACCCCGCTTACGACCCATCTGACTCGATACATCCGTATAGACGCATAATGTGATCATAGGAGGAATGGAGAAAGCGCTGTCTTTAAGTAGCCCCAACCGATTGCGCGCCTGGCGATGTATCATGCCCGATAGAGCCGAAACACGACACCGAGATACCAGTGGACGGGATTACGATGTGGTGGTGGCGGGCGCAGGCGTGGCCGGGTCGTTCTTTGCGTACCAACTCGCTCGTAAGGGGTACCAGGTGGCGCTCCTCGACAGCGCAGCATCCGGCAAGATCGGGCATCCATGGTGGGATACGGTCCGGAGATCTGTCTTCGATCGCGTTGGGCTCCCGCATCCCGGCCCCGACGAACTGCATCGTATCGGCACCAATATCTATACCTCGCCCCGGCGGTCTGTGACGGTGGTGGTCCCGCCGACTGATCGCCTCTACCATATCGACCGTCGACGCTTCGGCCAGCGACTCATCGGATACGCGGCTGAGGCAGGTGCGACCATCCGCTGCGAGACGCAGGTCATCGGTGCGGTGACCGAGGGGGCAAGAGTCGTGGGCGTCGAACTCGAAGACGGAACAACGCTGACGGGGCGGCTGGTAGCGGACTGCAGCGGCTATCATGGGATCCTCCGACGCTCGCTACCGTTCGCCACCGATTTCGTGAAGCGGACCGCACCGGAGGAGACCTTCATCACCTATCGCGAGATCCGCCCACGAACGGAGGGCGTCACCGAAACGGCGCGGTACTGGACATTCGGCGAGCAACGAGGCGCCACCTGGGTCTCGTACCAGCAACCAGGGTACGTGGACCTCTTCGCCGGTCGCATCGCCAGTGCAGCGTCCACTCCTACCCCCGAAGCGCGGGTCCAAGCGCTCTTCCGGACGCACGAGGACCGGTGCGGTGAGGAGGTCCTCGCCGGTGGATACCACGCTTTGATCCCGCTGCGTCGCGCGCTGGATTCGTTCGTCTGCAACGGCCTCGTCATCATCGGCGACGCGGCATGCCAGTGCAACCCAATGGACGGCTCGGGAGTGGCCGCCGCGCTTCGTGCAGCACACTTTGCGGCCGATACTGCGCAGCGTGCGTTGGTGCGGGGCGAAACGACCATCGACGCGCTCTGGCCCTACAATGTCGCCTATCACCGCTCTGCGTTGAACTTGGGGTTCGCGTTCTTCCATCCGCTCCAGCGGTTCCTCCTCGGGCTGGACGAAAACGATGTTGAGGCGCTCTATCGCTGCGGCGTGCTCGACGCATCGACCTTTGCCGCTACGGAATCGGATTATTTCACCCTCCCACCACGCCGCACCATCGGCATCCTCATGCGCGGCGGGACCCGTCCGCGGCTGTTGCTCGGATTGGCCGCAACGCTCCTCGCCGCTCAACGGCTCCGTGCCCTTTCGGCCGCCTACCCCGAGCAATATGACGCAGAGCGGATCGCACGCTGGCGGCGCCAGGTGCGGGAATGCTATCTCTCCTAGCTTGCACCTCTGCTCACTGGCTCGAGCCGGACAATGTCGAATATTTATCTATGACCGACGCAATATGGCTCCCATGCCGCCAACGGGGCTCCACCTCTTTCTCGGGTACGTCGGCGCGCGGCGACTCGCCAGCGTCTCCATCGCGGTCGGGTTCTGGTGGGGGATGGTCCTCCCCGATATCGACCTCATAGCGAGCGTGGTCGCCTACATCCTCACGCGGGACCCCACCCTTACGCTGCAGATGCACCGCAGCCTCACCCACTCCGCCGTTCTCTTCATCCCGCTCCTCATGCTCGGTGCCATCTGGATGGCCTCCATCGGTCGCCATTCACGGCCGGACCCACAACGACACCCACATCCGAACCCACAACGACACCCACAACGGAACCGCGGCCGATCTATCGGTGCATTCATCTTTGCGCTCGGGCTTGGCATGGCGGTGCATGCGGTCTTCGACCTCTTCTATTTCTCCAGCGTGCGGTTCTTCTATCCCTTTTCCAACGTACAGTTCGCGCTGGTGCCGATCGCCAGTACCGACTTCGCACCGGTGGTGCAGAAGGTCTGGGCCGCCGCCGACCTCCTCATTGACCCCATCGGCTATCTCGTCGTCGTCGGCGCCGCGACGCGGTTCGGGACCGACCGCCGACGCGCACGATACCTGAGACGGTTCGCACTGGTGGCCATCGCGTATTTCGCCACGCTCTGCGTCATCGGGGCCACATCCATCGCATTGGAACCGTTCATCGTGCTCACCTACGCACTGGGGATGGCCGTCATCCCGATCAGTGTAATGGCGCCGCTGCTATTTCGGCGCACGCTCCGTGCGGCGAATGAGGAATATCATAGCACATTAGACAACGAATCGCGATCATGATCCCAAAACGCTGAGATGAAGCATGGAACATGAAGATAGAGATGGAAATAGAGATGAAGAAAAAGATGAAGATAGAGATAGAGATGGAGATGGAGATGGAGATGGAGATGGAGCGATGACCGGCGAATACAAACATTACGGCAATATCGGTGATGTATGGAAACACCTGCCGCTCGCTGCCACCCTGGAGATGGAGCAGCCGCAGCACTATATCGAATCCAATGCCGCTGCGGCGGTCCATCGCCTCGAGGGGACCGCCAGGCAGCAATACGGTGTCTATACCTTCTTCCGGGGTGCGTCCCGCATTGACGAGCTGCGCCGATCGCGCTATTACAAACTGCTCGAGGCGTCCAACCCCGAAGGCGAGCTGCGCCGCTATCTTGGCTCGCCAGCACTCGCACTCACGGTCCTACGCGAGCGCTCCACGCAGTTCCTCTTCTTCGACATCGACCCCACGGCGCTAAAGGACATCGGATCGTTCGCTCACACCTTGGGGATGCGCCACCGAATCCGGGTACAAAACGAAGACTCCCTCCTCGCGCTCTCGCAACTGATCCCCACCCTCGATAGGAGTGCGTTCATCCATTTCGATCCCTACGATATTTTCGAACCGAACGCCCGGGGCCAGACCGTCTTCGATCTCTTTCTTGAGGCCTCGAACCACGGTATCAGATCGCTCCTCTGGTATTGCTATTTCACCCGCCGCGAGCGCGATAGGATGTATCGAACGATGCGTGCAGCCATCATCGAACGCGACGCGCGCTTGGCAGCGCCGCTCGCATATGGCGTCAGACAGCGCGAGATCGCCCAACGGCGCGAGGAGCTACATAAGAAGACGAACCCGGGCGTGGTGGGCTGCGGCGTCATCCTCGGCAACTGCGATCGAGAAACGCATCGTGTGGTGGCGCGACTTCGCGATACGCTGATCGCGCTCTATCACGGCGCGCAGTATGACGGGCGGCCCGCCGAGCTGCGCCACGAGACGGTGGAATTGTACCCGGGTCAGATGGGGCGTTGAGCACCCAGCCAGCGATAACCGTTATATACCGGTTCGATATTACATCCATCCATAATACTCCCCTCGCTCATTCCCGCCTTAGCTTAGACTGGTCGAGCGGCGGACTGTAGTAGGTATACCGGCGTGAACGAATGTTGAACGACCGGCAGTCGCTCTTCCCTGCGGTTATCCGCAGATCCCCGGTTCAAATCCGGGAGGCGGGACTTTTTTTCCTTTTCTGGTTATTCCCAAGCCATCCCCCAACCACACCCTTCTCGAGTTCGACCGCCGTCAACGCGATCGTACCATGGCCAAAACCCGGCGAAAGCCATGGGGTGGAATGAACCTGCCCAAAAAGCTATATCACCCGATCGTTGTGCCCCACAGCATGGAGGAGACTCCAGATCGGTCGGATACGATATCTGCCGCACGGGAGCGATACCGCCGGGCTCAGGTTCGGCTCCGGCTCCGCGCGCGGTCGCGCAACGAAGCGAAACGCCTCGCGCGCACCCGTCACCCGGACCTGAAGGTGACGCATGTGCTCAACGAGGACTGGGACCGGCGGCAAAGGGGCAAGAGCCGGGGCAGTAGCAGTAGCAGTAGCAGTGGCAGTGACGGGGCGGGTGCCGCTTCGGCCGCACGCTGGGTCAAGAATGAAGCGCATATGTACATCGTCACCGGGTATCATACGGTTGCGGACAAGCTCGCACGGGTCACCCCCGAGGAGCGTGAGAGGTTCGTCGACGCGTGCGCGCGCTGGGCGCTCGAGAACGAATACGAACGCCGGCGGCTCGACGATACCACACCGCTCGAGACGCTCTCGGCGCTGCGCGCGCAGATCGAAGCGTACCATCAGCGTGGTGTACCACCCCATGGCGCCTATTTCGATCGCATCCAATCGAAATACGGCTTGACCGATCGCGAAATGGACGAGCTCCATACGACGCTCACCGATGACGAACGGTAGCATATCATTGGATAGATACACCGATCGATAACGAACCTACGGAGGACAGCAATGAACACTGGAGAAGCAGGCCCGAGCGGCGATGCGGTACGATCAGATTGTCATGTAGAGATCACGCTTCGCGAAAGCGGCGGACGGATGATCGAGCTTCGCAGTAAGGTAGAGATCATGTACGGCGCGTCGATCCGTGAGCTGGCCGAAGAGGTGCTCGACGAGCTGGCTATCGAGCATGCCACGGTCGAGATCGACGATAAGGGCGCACTTCCGTTCGTCATCGCCGCGCGCATCGAGGCGGCGGCGAAGCGCGCCAACCCCGATCTTGCAACCGAATATCTCCCGCCGGTCTCGCCTCATTCAACCTATGGCACCACCGCGGACCGGTT
>CAZSUE010000209.1:0-7661 GCA_964609045.1 uncultured archaeon
AGAAGTTCGGGGAGCGTGCCGTTTTGCACAGCAAAACGTGGCCGATCTGCGAACATTGGCTTCGAAGCGCTCGCTTATGATAATAGAGGAGTGAAAATGTGGCTTTAAAGACGGTAGATGTTACGGAAAAAACATACACTATTCTCAAATCGTATAAAAGGGACGAAGAAAGTTTCTCAGATTTCTTCCTACGGACCGTTGGGAACATGGGTGGAGATCGGGAGATCATGGAATGTTTTGGCTCTCTCGAATTTGATGACCAGGACTTGGCCCGCATCAATACGTTCCGCAAAGCGTCGAATGCTTACTCTCGCATGCTGGCGAAAACGGTCAAGAAATGAGAATCCTCGATTACGATTTTCTTATCGCCTTTCTCCGCGGCGATCCAGAGACCATAGCGATGGCGAAAACGATTATTAATGAGGGAATCTACGGAACAACCGCAATGAATGCAGTAGAACTGTACATAGGTACTTTCAAGCGTCCAGACAAGATCGGAGCGGTCACCCGGCTTCTCAACAAATTCGAGATCCTCCCTTTAGACGGTATCGCCGCAAAGGCTGTGGTAAATATATTCGCCTCCTGTGCGAAGGAGGGGAAAATGATCGATATCAAAGACGCGATTATAGCCGGCATCGCCCTCACAGGCGGACATACTGTTATCACACGTAACAATAAACATTTCGAGCGTGTGGAAGGGTTGTCGGTCGAGCGTTGGTGATGGGATAACCCAGGTTCATGAGCAGAAACGCGGCTGGCCTGGCATGGCCCGTTCGACGCCGTAGATAATGGTTGGAATGCCGCCGATGACGAGCAACGGTACATCCATACCCTCGAGCGCCTCCACAACATCATACACCGTCGTCTTCGTCGTCACGCGGATGCACCTTCGCTCCTCGCCAGCTCACCAGTTCGTCGACGAGATCCAATAATTCCGGATGGAACGCAGATGGCGGTGGGACGATATGTTCCTCCTGACAGATCTTTTGCGCCATCCATTCCAACTCTTCGGCACTGATATGTTCGGTCAACGCCTCAACTCCAGAGCCAGTAGGTCACGGTCATGGTTACGGTCCGTTATCGTGTTCGGAGAATAAAAGATCATCCATCCTCGATCGGGATCGGATCGAGGTCTTAATGATGATGAGATCGTGGGGGAGGTTAAAAATGGTGGAGGGCTCCAAGCTCCGATCTCGTCCCGCTCAACCGTCAATCTCCTTTCTCAGCGCAGCAAGCCAGGGTAATGACCCGGCTCAATTTCCGTCCTCATCACTCCCCGCCCACTTTCTTACGCGCGACCCGTGCGGCGATGAGGAGGGGGTCCCACACCGGTCCGAACGGCGGCGCATAGGCGAGATCGAGATCGAGCATCTCGTTGACGGTCATCCCGTTCTGGATCGCCGTGGCAGCGATATTTATCCGCGCGGCGACGCGGTCCTCGCCCGCCATCTGCAGCCCGAGCAGTCGCCCGGTCCGTTGCTCGAAAATCGAGACGACGGTGATCGGTTTCGCGCCGGGGTAGTAATGCGCCCGCGACCGTGCGGTAATGACGGAACGCGCGCAATCGAACCCCGCATCGATCGCCTCTTCGAACCCGAGCCCGGTCCGCGCGATCGTAAGATCGAAGCATTTGAGCACCGCGGACCCGAGCGTGCCGGCGAATTGTGTGTTGTATCCGGCGATGTTCAGCCCGGCGTACATCCCCATGCGGTTCGCGTTCAGTGCCAGCGGGATATAGACCCCCTTTCCGGAGACGATATGTTCCATCTCGGCGCAATCGCCGGCGGCGTAGATATCCGGTTCCGATGTCTCGAGGCGGTCGTTCACACAGATGGCGTCGGCCACGCCGCATTCGATACCCGCCTCGCGCGCCAGTTCGCTGTTCGGTTTCACGCCGAGCCCGAGGACGACGAGGTCGGCCGCATACTCACCGCAGTCGGTCACGATGGTCGTCCGTTGGCCGTCCGCGCTCGGCTTGAACTTCCTCACCGGGCACTCCAATCGCAGGCGCACGCCCTCTTCCTTCAATTTCGATTGCGCCAATGTCGATATCTCCGGCTCGTAGGTCGCAATGACCCGAGGCAGCATCTCGAACAGCGCCACCTCCAGCCCTTGCGCGCGCATCGCTTCGGCGAGCTCGAGCCCGATGTAGCCGCCGCCGATGACTGCCACCGTGGCGGGGTCACGCTCCTCGATATATTTCCTGATCAGCGCGCTCTCGTCCAGCGAATGGAGCGTGAAGACACCGTCGAGCGCCACACCTTCGAACGGCGGCACGATGGGACGCGCGCCGGTGGCGATCATCAATCGATCATACGGCTGGTCCGCCACCGTCCCGTCGGGCGCACGCACCGAGACCGTCTTCTCCGCCACATCGATACTGGTCGCTTCATACCCCAATTTCAGGTCGATATGACGCTTTTTGCGAAAATCCTCCGCCGTCACCGCGACGAGGTCGTCCAGTTCAGCTACCGCACCACCGATATAGTACGGCATCCCGCAGGCAGCATAAGAGACCCAGTCCCCTTTCTCGTACACGACGACCTCGGCACCGGGCATCTGGCGCTTGACCTGACTGGCACAGCTCATCCCTGCGGCGTCGCCGCCGATCACTACGACTCTCATAGTTCCACGCTACGAACGCACAACATCGTGCTCTTTATTGACTTTTCTCCCCGCCCACCTCTCGCCCCTCGCCCCTCGCCCCTCGCCCGCATCGCACTTCGGACACCTCTCGGCGCCTCCCTCGACCTATCTCAGCTCCGCGAACGCACTCCGTCCTTCATCCCAGACTGCGCTGCGCGTACGAAAAACACAGCGAAACATGCGCGCGATAAGAGAATGGATATGTAATGAGATGTGCCAGCATGCATTAGAATAGGGAATAGGGACCTAAAAAGAATATAAGGTGCTAACGCTAGTTGATAAATAAATAGAAAAATAGAAGAAAGGAAAATGAAAAAAAAGGCAACGAAAAAGGAAGAGGGTGCTGTTCCCAGCACCCAAACGGGCCCGATAGAGCTAGCCATCGGTCCGGCTACAACCACTGGACGCGTTCGATCTCAGTCGAACATATCGTCCTCGTCGAGGTCCCAGTCTTCGTCGAGGTCCCAGTCGCCCTCGTCGAACTCGTCAAACTCATCGAAGGCATCTTCTCCACCGAGATCGAACTCGTCCTCGAACTCGTCGAGGGCCGCTTCGCCCTCCAACTCCGTGGGCTCACCTTCAGCTTCGACCTCCGCCTCCGGCTCGACCTCAGCGGGCGTCGCCTTTTCCGCTTCCAGCTCGCCTTCGAGTACTTCGCCGTAATCGGGCGCGGGCTCCTCGAACTCTTCCGTGCCGAGGTCGTACTCCTCTTCGGGATATTCCTCATAGCCCTCCAGTTCGGGTTCGCCATACTCCGCTTCGGGGTACGGCTCATCTTCGAGCACGCCGCCTTCGGCGTCCTCCTCTGGATAGTACTCCTCTTCGTACCCGGGGAGCGCCTCTTCCTCGTACGGCTCCTCTTCGAGGCCCGGCGCCATCATGCCCGGCTCCTCTTCCGGATACTCCATCGGTGTGGGTTCCGCCGGGTACTCCGGCGGCACCGCGGGCTTGCGCTTGGCAAGCACCACGAGGAGGAGGATGATCACGATGACGACTACGACGATGAGGATGATCAACCAGAGCGGGAACCCTTCGTCCACCTCTTCGGCCTTCGACTCCACCGTCGGCGTCTCCGTCGCATTGGCCTGGGTGACCGGCGCGGTGGAGGTCCCTTCCGCGTCGACGGTCCCGTCGCTCGCCTTGAAGTAATAGGCGTGGATGCCCTCTGACAGCACGGTGGCATACTCATAGACGACGCCGGCGCTATAGTCTTCGCCTTCGCCCGCCTTGCGCGACATCTGCTGCGGATTCCCGTCGATATAGACGCGCACATACGCCGGTGCGTCGTCGTCGGCGTCGGTGTACTTGACGCTGAAGGTGACCTCTGTGTCGCTATTGAGGTTGGCTGAGGGGTCGATGGAGCCTTCCGAGAGCCGCGGCGCGGTGTTGACCACCGGCGCGGTGACGATGATGGTCCAGTTCCGATAGGACGAGAACAGCTCGCCGTCGCCCACACGCACACTGACCTCGTACTCACCGGCGTTCGCCCAGCTCTTGAGGAAGGTCGAGGCGTTCGCGTTGGATTGCGCCACACCGTCGATATACCAGTAGTAGGTCAGGACGGTGGTCTGGGCATCGAACGCGGAGACGGTAAACTCGATCTCCGTCCCGGTTTCCACCGTCTTGGTCGCCTGTGTCGGTTGAGCAGCGGTGATGGTCGGCGGATCGTTCGCCGCGGTCACCGTCACCGTCCATGTGATCGGTTGCGACGATCGCTCGCCGTCGCTGGCGGTGACGATGACGCTGTGGCTCACCAATTGTGACCATGACTGGGTCAGTGTGTTTCCGGTTTCTTCCGACTGCGTTAGACCGTCCACCATCCATTCGTAGGTGATCGGATCATCCTCGGGGTCCTCGGCGCTCACTTCGAAGATGACTTCCTCACCCTCCGCGACCGATACCTCCGAATCTGTCGGCGCCACACGGGCGATCGTCGGTGCCTCGTTGACCACGAGCGTGACCTCTGGCGTGGAGGTGGCGTCCTCGGGTGTGGTCGGGGTGCTGTCGCCGGGCTCCGCGTCGAGCTCGCCGTCACTGGCGGTGAAATAGTACGAATGCGATCCCTGGGTGAGGGTCGTCACATACGCGTAGGTCGCACCGGCGGTGAAATCTTGCCGCGTCGTCGCATGCTCCATGGCGTACGCGGTGCCGTCGATGTAGACGCGGACATAGGTCGGCGCGTCGCCGTCCGAATCGGTGTAGACCACGCTGAAGGTGATATTGGTCTCCACGGTGATGTTCTCCGTGGGGCTCATGGCGCCCTCGGTCAATATCGGGATGTGGTTGACCTCGCCGGTGGTGACATTGACGATCCATGTGACCGGCGCCGAAAGTTGTGTCCCGTCATCCGCATAGACGGTGATATTGAACTCGCCGGCGTCTTCGAACTGGTTGGTGAAGCTCGCGTCGTCGTCGTCTATATCGAGCACACCGTCCTCATACCAGTGATAGCTAAGCGTTTCGCCCTCCGGGTCGTACGCGTCGGTGACTTCGAAGGTCTGCGTATCGTTCACCGCAAGCTGCAGTGTTCCCGCACTGGGTGTGGTGGTGTTGATCTGCGGCGGATCGTTCACTGGCTCCTCCACTATCACGGTCCAGGTGACCGGCAGCGAGGCTTGACCCTCGTTGTCGATGGCGCGCACCGTCACCGTGTAGGTATCGGCGGTATCGAACGAGGTCTCGAAAAGTGCGCCGGTCTCCCCCATCTGCTCCTCGGTTCCAATGAGCCAGACATATGCGCTGATCGAGCCGTCGGGGTCGTACGCATCGATCACCTCGAAGGTCTGGTTCTCACCGACGAGAAGCTCGAGCGAACTATCAGCGGGTGCGGTCTCGTTGATCACCGGCCGCATATTGCCCGCTTCGTGGACCACGATATCGGACTGGCGGCGCGGTTTGATATTGTACTCGTCCACATACTGCGTGACGATACCGGTGACGGTCACATTGGCACCGAGCGTCACTTCCGACACATCGAGGTCGAGATCGCCGTCGATATGGACGATCACCTCGCCGCTGCCACCGTCGACGCAGAAATCGTAGACCTCGGAAAGGTCGCCGGGCGCCGTGGTGACATAACCGGTGACATTCACGAGCAGCGCTTCGTTCGCTTCCGCACCCGCATCGCCCGTGGTCATCTCCACCGGCGCGATGGGCGTGGTCGCACCGAGGTTGGTGACGAACGCCACCATGGTGCGGACCTGAAGCAGCCCGAGGTACTCGCTGAGGAAGCCGGTGACCTCGAGCTCATCGCCCTCCGCGATCGTCATTTCGTTGAAATCGAACGGATACGCGGAGAGATGGACCGCGTCCACGCCGTCGCCGATAACGATGGTGTTGTTGTGAAATACACCGGGTGCCAGGGTGACGGTCCCGTTGACCGAAACCAGCGTGCCGAGGGCGGTGGTATGCGTATCGCCGATCGCCATCGCCGTGGGCACACCGTTGGTCGCACCGGGCGAGGCGGTCTCGTTCGAAACGAGCAGCCAGTCCTCCGCGCCGTCGGGAAGACGGACCCAAGAATGATCGGGGAGCGATGTGGTGTACTCGACGCTGTCGACGACCTCGCCACTGAAATGGGTGAGGTTCAAGGTGCCTTGGGAGTCCCAGATCTCGACACCAGTGATATTCCGATAGAACGCGAGATAGCCGTGCGGGCCGATCTCGGTCTCCGCCGGGATGGTGTACCGCAGCGGCTCATTATAATCACCGAGGTGCCAGCCGGAGAGGTCCACCGTCTCGTTGGTCGGATTGTAAAGCTCGATCCATTCATCGTCCTCATAATCGATCATCCCGTTTTCCCACCAATCGGTTTCTCTTGGGTTGGGAAGGAACTCGTTGATAACGATCTCGGGGATGATGATCTCGCCGACGATATAGGTCTGGGTCTCACTCTCCGTCGTCTGCGAGCGGTTATCCGTGGCGGTGACCCAATAATGGACATAGGTATTGTTCATCGTGACGGGGATGTCCGCAGACCAGATGTCGCCCGTACCGGATGACATGGGGACCACGGCCTCCGTGCCGTTCACCACATAGGTGAGGTTCACATACATGAGATGCTCGTCGGTCACCTCCGCCTCCACCGTGACCATGGCAGGTGCGGCGATATCGTCGACGGCGCTGACCCAATGGATCTCCGGTGCGTTATCCGGCATGGCGCCCGTCACCGAGTTCACTGCGCCGGGCGTGCCGTTGATCACCAGCGACGCGTTCCAGTTATCGGGGCTGTCTGTCGGGCCGTACGGGTCGACACGCTCGAGGCTCGGACCGTCGCCGTTGGCCTCACTTGGCCAATCGCCTCCGTCGCTGTAGGTCACGCTGTCGATGATCGTATCGTCCGGATCCTTGAGCATGATCGTATCGCCGCCGTTGTTCAACGCCGGCCAGCTACCGTCCAGCCCCACTGCGTCGAGACCGGGATGGAGCGCCTCGAGGTCCGTTGCGCTGACCGCCACCACGAGATAGCCGTCGGCCGCGATGGTCGTGCCCATCGGGAAAAGACCGGTATTATTGGCAGCGTCCACGAGCTTCCAGCCGCTGATATTGTGCGCGGTGCTATCGAGATTGAATAGTTCCAAAAACTCGTAGAGACTGTCGTCTGTCGGAGGATTATACATGATCTCGTTGATGATGAGACCGGGCACCACCTCACCCTGCACGGTGAAATCTGCAACACCGCTCTCGTCGCTCTGCGACGCGTTGTCGGTGGCGTTGACATAGTACTCGACGAGATCGCCGGTGGCAAGTTGATCGCCCATGATCGTGGCGGTGTAATTATCACCGTCGGACTCGATCATCTCCATCGACTGCCAGCCGCCACTGTTGATGCGATAATAGAACATGATCGTCATATTGTCCCAGTCGTCGGTGACCTCCGCATCGATGGTCACATTATCGCCATCGTACACATCGGACGGATACTGCGCCACGCTGTGGATAACCGGCGGCTCGTTCCCCTGCGGCGCGCTCATCGTCGTAAAATGCATGGAATACGCGCTTTCGAGCGCGTTGCC
>CAZSUE010000210.1:0-7654 GCA_964609045.1 uncultured archaeon
ACGCCACTATATAAAAACACGAGAAAAAAAAAGAGAAAGAGAGGAAAGGAAAACGGAAAACGGAAAAAGAAAAATTGGAACGGTGAGCCGTGGAAACGACGAACCCTGTTACCGGAATCGTCGGAACTGCTGCGGCGACGGCATCGATTGCTTCGGACGCTGTTTCGATGATGAGGACGATTTCGAGCGCGATTTGACGCGGAGCTCGCGACGACGTCGACGGGCGGCAATGATACGCGTATAGTTATAGATCTGGATGACGATCCAGCTCCCCACGCCGATGCCGATAGCCGTCACACCGAGCTGGAAGAGGCTCTCATTCAATGACTGGATCGAGAAGATCGACGTTGCTACGATACACATGAGACTGCCCATTATGACAAGGGCGGTGGGGATTTTGACAGCCACTACAATCACCGGGATTCTATGTTCATTATTGCTCCATGTCCGATTGTGGATCCACTGGAGCGGTCCTACGCGCCGCAATAATGTGCCATAGGTTTAAAAAAGTATCTATAGACCCCAAACGGGCGCCGCTGCCGACCCTTCCGTCCATTCGTTCCATTCATGAAGAGACCGCGCCGATCGACCCGATGAACGAGTACATCTTTTTTTCCATTATGTATGTGTGAAGCTGATGAGTGATGATGGTGGATAAATGCTATAACCCCGAAAGGTCCTTTTCGAACGGGGTAAACTATGCCGTTTTGTGTGAACTGTGGTCAAGCGTTAGCGGAGGGGGCAAAATTCTGCAGCGGGTGTGGCACGAAGGTCGATGAGGTGGCGCCCGCTGCGAAAGAAGAGGGCGGCGGAAAGGAAAAAAAAGTGATCACCCGGGCAGGCGGGGCGAAGTGCGAGACCTGCGACGGAACTGGCACATGCGTCTTCAAACCGGGACATCTCGGCTGCGACGGGACGGGGAAATGTAAGGTCTGTAACGGCCAGGGCAAGATCACCGGATGCTTCCACTGTAAGAAGACTGGCATATGCCAGCTCTGCGGCGGGACGGGAAAATGTCCGGACTGTAACGGTCGAGGTCGGATCTGAACACCCCGAACGACGAAACCAGCAACCGGCTGAGAGAAAGCCATCTCTCATCTCTATTGTTAGATGAGAAGAGTCTGTACCGATCTACCCGACCTTCCACTCACTAAAGACAGAGAGACCAAATGAATGGGAGGCGCAGAAATTCGATCCGATCGTTTTGTATCGTGAGATATGTTCCATTCGGCGCCGGATCGCCCCGCGTCGCGGTCACCCAGTTCGGTAGCACCCGGCCACTCTCGTCGACCACTCATTAGGGAGGATTCCAGAAACGAGTTCCGTTTCGGAGAAGCGAACGAAAATAGTTTCGATGTGAAGAGACCCAGAAGAATTGGCGGCCGATCAGCCGATCAGTGGTTCTATGCGTCGCACCGCAATACAATCGATCAATCACTGGCAACGACCTGGCAGCGACTACAGCGTCCGGTGCCATCACACCAATAGCATTTGCCCCGACCTTTGCACGAACTACACTCGCCCGTGCCCTGACACGACTTGCACGGCGTGCCGTCCACACCCTTTCCGCTCCCGCGGCACATCGCGCACTGACCCGAACCATGGCACCAGCTGCATTCGCCCGAGCCCTTACACCATGCACAATTCCCTTCACCGCCACATGAGATACAGATCGAGAACGGTCGCTTGGTCACCACCGCCTCACCATCATCGACGCCATCACCGTCGCCAGCCGCCACCATCTCGGTACCGGCGTCGGTGGCTGTATCGGTGGCTGTATCGGCCGCTTCCGTCATCGCCTCGGCAAACTCGCCCTTCTCGCTGGGTTCGCCGACATCCAGGGGGACCTTCCAATACATGCACGCCTGAGCCTTTGATAGCGCTTCCGGATCGGTCTTTTTCTTTTTCGAGGAACGGAGCCTGAACTGCGACTTTTTCCGGAAGAATTGTGCCTTCCCACAGTTCGGATTCTCCGAGAGCGTGCGATCGAAGAACGCGATGGCGCGTTCGAAATTCTTGCTCTGGTACATCGCGCTACCAAGCTGGAGCGTCTCTTCCCACGCGAGCGGTTTTGCTCCTTCCGGCACCGACATCGAATCACCGTCGCGCTGTTCGACCTCTACCACACGATAGCCGGGAAGCACACCTTCCAGCGACCAATCCTTGCTGGGCATTGGCGGTTTCTCGCGGTCGAGTTTGGCGATCTCGCGTCGCACGATCTCTTCGAGCTTTTCGTGCTGCTCCTCTTCGATCTGGAGTTGCGAGCGGAGCCGCGCGAGCTCGGCACTTTCGTGCGGCTCCATCTTGCCGTCCTCCCAAGCCCACCACAACGCGTTCTTGTAGATCTCTTCACCATGTTCGATCAGTAGTTGATCGTGCACCTCTTCGGGGATATTGAGCTGGCGCCGCAAGTTCTGGAGGCTCGCATCCTCTTTTTTCGTCAACACACCGTCGGACCAGACCTGCCGGATCGCGCTCCGATAGAGGCGTACATTGACCCGTGACATCGAATCACTCTTTTTGTTTCCGTTCGAGATATTCATGCAGCGCTGCGCGGGTGTAATGCGGTGGCGCACATCGTTCGCGTCGGTCCGCACCGGCCTCGATCACCGCTCGTAGCCCAAAACAATACGAATCATAATATTTGCCCTTTTCCCGATAGACCTTCCCTTCGATCCGACGATGACAATGCGAACAGAGCGGCCGGAGACCGTTGGGAAAGTCGAACTCGGATCCGTTCGTGCCGTTGGGCCCAAAACAGCATCCACTGAGAACCGGATCGAAAAGCAGTTCCACAACCATCGTTATCGCATGCTCCATAGTATTAACGGAAATTGAGCCGCATGACGGGCGCCGCAGCGCGTTCTATCCCTCCGTGAGGCGTTGCCAGCGCTGCGTCTCGGTATCGTAGGTCTCATACCCATAGATATCGAAGCGTACGCTACACTCAGGGTTCGTACAGCGGTACTTGATCGTGCGTTCGGAGCCGTTCCCCATATCAACGGGTATCAACCGGCCGGTGCCGCAACAGCCGCATTTTGGATAATATGACATTGTATTGGACCTCTATCGATGGTTGCATGGATAATGAATGGATGAATGGATTGATGGGTGGGCGGATTGATGGGCGGGTGGGTGGATCGAACCGAAAAGCGAATAGCCGCGGACGAAAGCCATTTCCTCCTACAGGTGCGAGAGCGCTCCTAGCCGGTACAGAACCGATACCCTCCCGATGCAAGAACCGATACCGGCACACCGCCGATACGTCGCCCAGTATCTGTACCTATATTGTACCGTTCTCGCACTACACATGCGTGACCTACATTTAAAACCTAGCGGCCAATAGAAGCGAACTCGCGTTGAGCCAGATCGGACCGATCAGCGCTCTATCTTCCTGCCGAACGCCCATAGCATATGAACCGAAGCACCGTCATCCAGCGCGAGAGTATGAGGTGCGACCTCCACGGGTAAAAAGGATGCGACTTGGAGCGATTCCGAGAGCTCAGCAGCGTCGAAGAAATGTCGTACCTGTCCACGATACCGGTACCGATCATCACCCACCGGCTCACCACGAGCGTGCCACGGGTCATCGGTGGAACGGACCGAGAGCGCAATGCAACCATTTTCGTCGAGGACGCGGGCCGCGTCGGTGAGGATGCGGCGCCGCACGCGCGCGTTGAAATTTTGATGGAGGAGAAGATGGAGATACACCGCGTCGAAGCTGGCAGGGCGAAATGGGAACGAGACAGCGACATCGGCACAGAGCACACAAAGGTCTGAACACGCTTCGTCGGGACCGCTGCGACACTCCCGGAGCCGCCTCTTGAGCGCGCGACAGCCTACGATAGAACAGTCCACCGCGACGGTATCGCAGCCGGCCTGGGAAAAGGAGAGTGAATCGCGGCCATAGCCACACCCCAGCTCGAGCACGCGTTGCACGCCCACCTGCTGGAACCAAGCGAGAGACCGACGCGCAAATCCACTGGGGTCGGTGCCAAAGAGGACAGGGCGCGTGCGGTAGCAGCGGTCCCAGAACTCCGACGGGTCGGTGGAATGAGACGACCTGTCCATCGTCATTCACCGCCTCCAGCTCGGGCCGGCATCGCTGTCGGATGAAGGTGCGCGCGCAACGATCAGCACCGGCCGTCCCGCACGCCGCACCACCGTCTTAGGGATATTTGTCCGAAAGAGCCGCTCGAAGAGCGAATGCTCACTGGCGCCGAGGATGATCGCATCCACGGTATACCGGCGCGCCGTGTCGAGGATGACCTCGACGATGTCACCCGCCCTGACAAGACATTCCAGTGGCAGACCGGCCGCTGCGCACCGCCGGTCGAACACCGCACAGGCGCGCTCACCCTTCTCGCGCTGTGGAACCGTCTCCTTGGTCATCACGAAGAGGGCGACGATGCCGCTTTTTGCACTCCTCGCAAAGCTCAATACATCCTCGACGCGCGCCTTGGCCGCGGTGGGACTGGCCACCGGTACGAGCAGCCAACGATGCGGGTGCGCTACGGCACCCGCGGAACTATTGTCGGTCGTTCCAGACATACCGATCCGATTGCGTATATCGGACCCTCGATTTGGGTATTTTGGTCCGGACTCCATTATACTACACCTATTGGTCCGTCTCCAGTACACATTCCCGTACACGTCGGCGCCCGCGCGAACCGCGACGCGATCGGTGCAGTTCCAGTCGACCTCGACGTGCGTTTCAATGACAATGAGCGTAAAGCCGAAACCGTCAATGGTCTCGGAGTTCACCGCTTCGATCTCATGGTCGGGATAGTGACGCCACCCGTCCCCCGATGCTTCGCCATCGGTATCGTCGTCGTTCGGAGAGCGTGATGGGTGTGGTGGGGGTGTGGAGGTGTGGGGAAGAGGAGATCTATGAGTGTACCGTAAACGATCCACTGTAGATGGTGGATGTTTGGCGAGGAGCCATTGCGGCCGACAAATCATCGTACGCTTGTCTACTAACGGAAGGAAGGTGAGGTCGAGAAAGAGAAAGAGAACGAGTATGGGTAGAAGTAGAAGTAGAAGTAGGAATAGGAGTAGGAGTAGGAGTAGGAGACCGACAGCTATATTAGGCGTCCAGTAATCTTAAGCAATGGATTGCGATGGTAGTGTTCATTACGACCGCTGGCGACCACCACCAGTGCGGCTATCAGCAAGGCGAGCAGCTTCGCGAAGAGATCGGCGATGCGGTCGACGCGTTCTTTCGTTCGAAAATGATGTCGGAGGTCGGCCCAAAGCTCATCCCTCGTGCGTTCATCAAGGTGGGGCTGGGCATCCTCGGCAAGCGCAATATCAAAAAACCGATCCAGAAATATCTCCCGAACCAATATGCAAAGATACAGGCGGTGGCCAAGGGCGCGAGCATCAGCAAGAGACTCAGTTACGGGCTCCATTTCGTGGAGGTACTCGCCGGGTATCCCAAAGCGGTCTACCAGAACCCGCCAGCGCAACAGGATGCACCACCGATTATGAGCTGTACCATGCTCTTTGCGAAAGAGGAGGCCACTGCTGACGGCTCCATGATCTTTGGCCGTAACTACGATTTTCCCAATATCCTCCAGCCGTTCCAGATGGTCCGCGACGAACAGCCCGATGACGGCTATCGGAACATCACCATGAGCCAGTACCCTTGGGTGAGTTCGCATGTGGGCCTCAACGAGAAAGGGCTCGCCATAGGGTTCAATTTCGGTCGGTCGTGGAAAAAGGAGCCACTCGATTTCAGGCTCAACGGCGTCCCATCCACATTACTATTGCAAGAGTCACTCGAGCGGTTCGCCACCACGGCGGAGGTCGTCGAGTTCATCACCCAGTTCCCGGCCCGGACCAACGGCGGCTTCTACGGCGTGATCGACCGCTCGGGCGAAACCTGTGTCATCGAAACGACCAGCACGCGTCATGCACTGCGCCGCCCCAGCCACGGCATCCTCCCGCACACCAACACCTACCGCTCGGAATCGATCGTAGACGCAAACCTCCCCGACTCGGTCCTATTTAAAATGGACGGGATCGCGATCTCGCCGATCTGCTCGCCGAAGATGCGCTATCAACGTGCCACAGAACTGCTCTCGAAATATCACGGCGATATCACGGTGGAGACGATCAAACGCATCCTATCCGACCATCACCACCGCGAACCGGACATGAACACGATCTGCACCCACGGCCCCCAGGGGAGTACGCTGGCGTCGATGATCATCAAACCGAGCGAGGGGACCTTCCTCGTCACCGACGATCAGCCGTGTCAGTCGGAGTATAAGGCGTTCTCGATCCCGCTCGACGCATGATCCCGAGAGAATGCGGGCCAGGGCAGAAAACATGCAGACGACCCGCCGCTCGAGCGCACCTTCCACCAGCGTTTTTTTTTTTCCGAGCCACTAACTCTTGAGCTCGCGGTTCTCGAGTACGATATCGAGGAGATGCGGGCTGAGGCGCTGGAGGAACGCCGTGAACTTCCCCATGGCGGTGAGCACGCGCTCGCGTTCGCGATGCTTGATCAGTTTCAATATCCCTTTCGCCACATCTTCGGGCGTATCGTGCGCGGGACGGTCGATGGGGCGTGCGGAGCCGTCGCCGCGCATGACCGTCTTTTCCGGGTCCGAGGTGGTGAACCCGGGCGTGATCACCCCGACATGGACACCGTACGGTCGAAGCTCGATCCGGAGCGATTCTGCCAGGCTGCGCAGCGCGGCCTTGGACGCGCTGTAGATACTGCCGGTGGGGATGGCGCGGATGCCGCTGACACTGGAGACGAATACGAGGTGCCCCGAGGTCGATTTGAGCGATCCCAGCGCGGCATGGGTCAGCCTCACGGCACCCAGCACATTGACATCGAACAATTTCTTGCACACGCTGGGCGCGGTCTCTTCGAACGGCGCAACGATGCTGATCCCCGCATTATTGACGAGGATATCGAGCCGCCCGAAGTGCTCCAGCGTGGCGTCCACCGCCGATACGCAATCCTCCTCGACGGTGACATCGGCACGCAGTGCGAGGGCGTCGATATCGAGTGATGTCAGTGTCTCATGCGCGCGGTCCAACCGCTCCTCGAGGATGTCGGTGACGACCACGCGACAGCCGGACCGACCGAGGAGCTTGGCGGTTGCGAACCCGATCCCACGCGCGGCGCCGGTGATCAGTACGACCTTCCCATCGACTTCTTCCACAGCGATCCACCGGGGCGGATATCGCCCGTTTGTAACAAAAAACTATCGGGAACAAAACGGAGAACCTGTACTTGACCTAACTTATCCGTTTTATACGCAAACTTTCGTGAGCGCGCGCTGGCCGCCTGCGTGCTGTAGCCAATGATCGAACCGCGCCCATTCCCTCACGGCGCTGGCCGTTTTCAACACGCAGGAAGAGGAGGGTGGAGGGAGGCACGGAGCTGATGGGCGCACAAGTGCGCCTTTGCAGCAGATTGGGTTCTCACATTGCATGGCCCAAGCGTAGAGCTGACACTTGCAGCGATTCCAAAATTGGGGTGGGGGCTCTGCGTCCCCCTCCGCGTGTCCTCCTGACTTCTCCGCGTGAAAAAACCCTGCGCCATTGCCCGTCGAAGCGTCTGCAATTCGCTCAACGCGCTCGAATGGCCTTATCACGCGGAGATCACGGAGGGGGGAACGCGGAGAACCGCGGA
>CAZSUE010000211.1:0-7628 GCA_964609045.1 uncultured archaeon
GACTCCGCCAATATTCAGCAGAATCGGTCCCTTCGGGCTGCGTTTCTGCGAACATTGCCGGAGAGGAAAATGATGACTCCGCCAATATTCAGCAGAATCGGTCTCTACGAGCTGCGATCCCCGATACATCGCAGATGTTCGGGGAGACTGACAGTGCCAGAGGCACTATGGCGTATTCTGCGAACATTGCAGGAGAGGAAAATTCTGACTCCGCCAATATGTCGGGGTTCGAAATTGTTACACTATACAATATGATCGGGGCAGCTCAGAAAAAGCTCGCCCTCAAATACGCTGGCAGTGCATCGAACGCTGACTTCTCGCCGTCCCACTTTTCGAGTGCGGGCCCGTATTCCGCCTCGATCACCGCGATGGCCTCGCGCATCCGATGATGGAGCCATTTGGTCCCCTCGCCCTCGATGACCATGGCGAGGAAGACGCGTTCGCCGTTCTCGACGTGGATCTCGAGGCCGCCGTACTGGAGCCGTCGCAGCTGCTTTGCCTCCTCGTCGATATCGCGAAGCGAGTCGCTAATAAAATCGCGGATCGCAGAGAGCATCCCGCCAACGATCTCGGAATCGATCACACGTGTATCGCGCCCGACGTGCGTGATGAGGAGCCCATATTTATGGATGAGGAAGATCTGCTCTACGGTGTATCGGCCGCCGGGCTCCATGTGGCCCGGCGCGCGTCTCGCATACGCGACCGCGCCGAACCCGAAGGCGAGATAGAAGTAGGCGACGATGAAGAAGCTCGCTGGGATCTCGAGGAGCGCTGTGGCGCCGATCCCGGTGAGGAACGCGTTGAGGAGGTCGCCGACGGTGAAGATCAGCATCCCGGCGGTGACGGCGCTCCAATAGAACGCGAGCCGACCGGTATGGTAGATGTAGAGGAGGAGGAAGAGGAGGAGGAGGATGATACAATCGAAATAGGGATAGACGACGGCGAGCAGCTTCATCCCCGGCTCGGAGAGCTCGTTGGATGAGAGCACGATCACGCCGAGCGGGAGGAGGATCGCCACGGCGGCGGAGTAGACGCCGACGGTGGTGAGGAGTACGCGCTTGGGATCGGCGTATTCGGCATAATGGAGCAGCGTTCGCGAAAGCGAGTAGGCGAGCGGTGCGTAGCCGATGAGCCAGATCGCATGCACCATGTAGAACGGTGCGACATGGTCCGTCGCTGTGGTGCGCAGGAGGAGCCAGCCGAGCTCCGCACAGAGGAAGAGGAGCGCAAAGAGGAGGAACGAATGTGCGAGCGCGCAAAACTCGATATGGCGATAGGTGCGCTTTGCAAGCAGCGAGGTGATGACAATGGATGTGAGCCCCGCGAGGATCATGACGCTGATATAAACGGAAGTCATTGCGGGCGGGAGCGCGAGGTGTGCGAACGCCCCTAGAACGATGAGCGGCGTGAAGAGGAGCAACCAGCGCGTGAACCCGGAGATCGTGCGGACCATCGCGATCCTATGGAACGTACTGTTCAAACTTTAAAACCTTATCTTATCGGTCATCGACATCGACATCGACATCGACATCGATCCGTCCGATGTTGCTTTTCTTTTCCTTTTCTTTTCTATTGGTCTCTCGATCGTTCCGATTTCGGCCAATGGCTGTTTTCGACCATCTTCTGCATGAGCACGACATCGAGCCGCCGGCCGAACTTCTCTCCGACCTCGCGCATGCGCCCGATGGAGCGGAACCCGAACTTCTCGTGCAGCCGCACGCTCCTTGCGTTCCCCTCGGTGATCATCGCGATGATGGTATGGATATTGACAGCGTCCGATGCCGCCGCATCGAGGATCGCCCTCATCAGTTCGGTGCCGACACCTCGCCCGCGATATTTCTCGAGCACATAGAGCGAGAGCTCCACCGTCTCCACATACCCGTCCCGGTCGGACCAGTCGCTGAGGGCGGTCCAGCCGATGACGCGGCCATCGCTTTCGGCAACGAGGAGGGGGCGCATGGGACCGTGGCTCTCGAACCACTCTCGTTGCGCTTTTATCGTTCTCTCCTCCGTATCGAAGGTCGAGATCGAAGTTCTTATCGCATCGTTATAGATCGCGGTGATCGTGAAAAGATCTTTTCGCTTCGCCCGCCGCACGCTGACATCGACCATGATGTTCGCCTCTGTTCGCTTCCCTCGGGATCGATCGCGTCACATTCCTTTCCGGCAAAACCACATCTGGCAGAGCGCGTCACCGTAGACCGCCTCGGGGTACCGACACCGCTCCAGCTCGACGAAGCCCGCCATTTCGCACCGCGCGCTCATCTCATCCGCAGTATAGTAGGCGAAAAAGCGCGGTTTTCCGTCGTAGGAATGCGGATGCGCTTCCATCCCTTCGCCGGTACCGATCTTGAACGAGACGGCGAGGGCACCGCCCGGTTCGAGCACACGGTGGAACGCGGCCAGCGCCGCCCCCAGCTCCACTTTCGGCAGATGATAGATCGATCCGCTGGCCCAAAGCGCATGGACGCGTTGCGCACCAAATGCGAGCTGTCGCATATCCATTTGGAGGTAGTGCCCGCCGGGATAATGGGCTTTTGCTTCGCGCAGCATCGCCCGCGAACGGTCGATGCCCACAGCTACCCCGCCGCGGTCGTCGATGATGGTGCAATGCCTTCCGTCGCCGCAGCCTATGTCGAGGACGCGCGGTTCTTTTACGGAGAGGTGCGAAAGTAGCTTCTCGAGATAGGTTCGTTCCCACCGGAGAAACTGCGGTCGGCGGGTCTTTTTGCAATACGGCCGAGCGATGGCATCGTAGCTGCGAACGGTCTCCCGAACCATATCTTCATCCTCATCCTCAACCACATTCATATCCATGCGATCGGATCGTGGTCGAGGTTCATAAATCCAGTGTCGTCTGTTCGGTGGTCACGGCCGCCGAGCGTGATCTGACCGCAGAACTCGACCCGCTCTTGGCATGCGGTTTTAAGTAGCTATCGGGGTTATCGACCGTGACAATATGATCGATAGCAGGATACGGCCACGATTCCAATCGTTCTTCGATGGAATGGCGAAGGGGCTCCTCGCGCTCCGTTTCACCCCCAACACCATCACGGTGATCGCCTTTCTCGTCGGCGTGGTGGCGGCCCTTTCGATCGCTATCGGATGGCTCGTCGTTGCGTTCGTCCTCATCTGGGTCTCGGGGTTATTGGATGTGCTCGATGGTACGGCGGCGCGGCTCGCCGGGCGGGTGACAGCAAGTGGTGCGTTTTTCGACCTCATCCTCGACCGGATGGTGGAGTGCGCTGTCATCATCGGGTTCGCCGTCGCCTATCCGGCCCATTATCTCGCCTATATCTTTTTCCTCACCGCGCTGGTATTCAATTTCTTCACCTTCGTCGTCGCGGGGGCGATCGTCGGGACCGTCGACGAAAAAGGGTTCCACCACGACCCAGGGCTGGTAGAGCGCACCGAGACGCTCGTCGTGTTCGCACTCATGATCGTTTTCACACCGTATATCTTTTGGATACTCATGGTGTTCACCATCCTCGTTTTCGTCACCGGTATCGTGCGAGCGTATCGTACACTGGGTGTGAGCGATGAATGGTGGCGTTAGCTCGGCTTCGAACGGGAACGCTCGGAGATATGTAAAGATCGGGAAATGTAGTCAGATGGATTTATTTTACGCATATCAGTGGGCCATCAGCGCCCGCGCGCCTCACGAGCTTGGGGGGGGCCGACGATGACGCTCAGCGGCTCGTGGAGGACACAGACCAGCTCCTCGAACTCGCGCTCCGGCAGCTCCCGGGACTCGGTGCTGAGCGAGACGCTCGGCGAGGCGCCGTCGTCGCGGTGGTAGGTCAAACAAATGTAAGAAGCACGCGACAGTCCTCACTTGCTTGGGAGAGTTGCTGTGGACAAGAATTTCTTTGACGCGTATGATCGGGAGAAAAAGACGACAATAGTGTTTCAGACGCGACAGCCGTTCGCTTTGAAACCGGCCGGGTTGGCGCGACCCCTTAAACGAGTTGTTCATCGAAAACGAGGACGACGCTGGGGAAAAAAGGAGAGATGAGTGGACTCGGCGGGATTTGAACCCGCGGCCTTTGCCTTGCGAAGGCAACGATCTTCCAGTCTGATCTACGAGCCCACGGTTAAACGGCGATCGTCGACCGCCACCAGCGTATAATATAATATAATATAATATAATATAATATAATGTGTGAACGATGGCTGACGGCGCTATCTGGACCGCCTCTATCTCCACGGCCGTATTTAATCGTTTCGAATTCTTGTTTGTCCTACCACCAATTCAATCCTCGCAAGCGTCGTTATACGCGTGATGGTGCCGCCGGTGGTATTGTTCCCCGTGGCCGTGCCATTTACAGCAGCATTCTCGCATTTCGTCGATATCCCAAAAAGTATCGAAGAAACTGAGCATGGATCGCTCCAGCTCCGCTTCCCCCGCGTCGGTGAGCGAGTAGCGTTTCTCACTGTCAGCCTTCACGAGGCCTTTCTTTTTGAGTTCTTTCAACGCCGGATAGATCGTTCCTGGGCTGGGGCGGTGGCCCTTGCGTTTCTCAAGCTCGTCGGCGATCTCGGCGCCAGTCATATGCCGCGTTCTGATCATCCAGAGTATGAGAAACGATAGGAAGCCCTTCATGATACACTGGCGCATGGCGCTCGTATCGGGTACACGATATATTTAATTTCTCACTCACTCCGCCCCCACGCTACGCTACACTACCCAATGCACGCTTTGTCGCGAACACCGCCCGCCCAATATCGGATATCCGATACCTTTATATCTCTGTGTCGCATACCCGATATCGGGCAACCGATATGCCCGGAGGTATACTATGCACCATAGGAACAACTGTTGCCAGGGACCTAACATGCATCACGGGATGCAATTTGGATGGCAAATGGGCCACACACCGTGCGGTTGTGGCTGCCATGGAAAAATGTTATTGAACAAGAAAGAGCAACGCAAGAAGCTCGAGGAATACAAGAAGATGCTCGAGAACGAATTGGAAGATGTCAACGAAGCGATCGAGGAACTCGGGAACTGAACTAGGCACTGAGTGAGGCTTCGCTGAGCGTAACGATGAAGAGCCGAAAATTGGAGTGCGGTCCAGATCCAGACGAATGGCGAACCCACCCAGATCTGTTCGCACTCCTTTGTTTTTATTTTGGTTACGACCGCGCGCCGTGTGGGGGATTTTTCGATCGAGAGCCTGGCGTTTGACAGTGTCTGATCATGTCATGAGATGAAAGACCCTCCGCAAGACCTCGACCGCTGGGCATGTGTTGGCTGCGTTTCACCATATGAATGAGTTATGGTAACGGGCTACGCCTGGGAACTCTCATTTTCCCGGGCACTGCGCGACGATCGACGCGTCCAGTTTTTTATCGCCGTACGCTTCGTCGAAGTGCGCTTGGAAATCCTGCGCCAGCTTCGCCGCCCGCTTTTGATACGCCGCCTCGTCTTCCCAGGTATTTTTGGGGTCGAGGATCACGCTTGGGACATTCGGGCAGGTAGTGGGCACCTGGATATGAAAGAGTCTGTCCTCGCGATACTCGACCTCCTCCAGCGCGCCGGTGAGCACCGCGTCGACGATGGCGCGCGTGATATCGATATCCATCCTCGCGCCGATGCCGTACGGGCCGCCGCTCCAGCCGGTATTGACGAGATAGACCGGTGTATCGTGTCGTTGCATCTTCTTGCCGAGCAGCTTCGCGTAGGCATCCGGGTTGCGCGGCATGAACGGCTCGCCGAAGAACCGCGAAAAGGTCGATATCGGCTCGGTCACGCCGGTCTCCGTCCCCGCCAGCTTACTCGTATAGCCCATGAGGAACCAGAGCAT
This sequence comes from uncultured archaeon, assembly GCA_964609045.1. Taxonomy (GTDB): domain Archaea; phylum Thermoplasmatota; class Penumbrarchaeia; order CAZSUE01; family CAZSUE01; genus CAZSUE01. The sequence goes on from CAZSUE010000211.1 coordinate 5,808, forward strand.
CGCCTGGTCCGGCGTCAGTTTCGCCACCGGCGGGACCACGCCGTTGGCGTCCGCGGTGAGGAAGATGATACTGCTCGGATGCGCGCCCCGCGGCGGGTTCTTGGTATTGCGAAGGAACCGCAACGGATAGGAGGCACGCGAGTTCGGCGTAAGCCGCTCATCGTCGAGATCGAACGACCCGTCCGGGTACATCATGGCGTTCTCTACAATGGCGCCGTGCTCGCGATACGGCGCTTCATGCATCACCGCGTGGTAGATCTCCGGCTCCTTCTCGGGGTCGAGGTTGATCAGCTTCGCATAGCACCCGTTCTCGAAGTTCGCCACCCCGCCGTCGCTCCAGCCGTGCTCGTCGTCGCCGATCAGCCGCCGGGACGGATCGGCCGAGAGCGTCGTCTTGCCCGTGCCCGAGAGCCCGAGGAGGAACGCGGTGTCGCCCGCCTCGCCCTCGTTGCAGGAGCAATGCAGTGGGAGGATCCCTTCGCCGGGGAGGAGATAGTTCATCATGGTGAACATCAGTTTTTTGACGCTGCCGCCGTACGCCGAGCCGTAGACTACGCCGACGAACCGATCGAGATCCATGGCGATGGCCATATTACTCGTTTGCCCGTCCGCCATGCGCCGGAGCCGGCCCTCGTATCGGTCACGGTCGAGCTTGTCGTACGGAAGGACCAATAACTGGAACTGGCGCTTTGCAAAGATGCTCTCGTCGATATCGGTCGGGACCGCCCGGAACATATTGTCGGTAAAGAGTGCGGTGAGGGCGCGGTCGCTGACCGTGCGGGTGGGGAGGGCGTAGGCGGGATCGGCACCAAGGACACGCTCGGTGACATAGACCTCCTCCTTCTTCGCCAGCGTAGCCAGCGCGTCTTCGATCAGCATATCGAAGGTCGCTTCGTCGATGGGGATATTGTTCGGCGAGTCCCAGTCGATATGTTCCTCGCTCTCCGACCGTCGCACGATCAAAGTGTCTTCCGGGCTGCGGCCCGTGGATTCGGGCGGTGTCCAGGTGGCAAGCGCGCCGTTGGCGCTGACCAGCGCCTCCTTTTTCTCGACCGCGTCGACGATCATCGTGTCGCGGGTTGGGTCGATTGAGACATTGCCATGCGCTTCGATACGCTGCGTGAGCTCTGGGCCGATCGTCATAGTATCCACCGTATATTTAGGCAAGGATCACATCATCGTGACACCTTCTATTAAATATTGTGAACACGGGCGGGATCGTGCCAGTTAAACACACTTTAATACGCCGACGACGATATGGGCGCCGGTCCGTGCGCGGTAAAGTCACCGTTCGAACAGAATGGGACAGATGCTGGCGCTGGCTCCGAGAAACGTGCTATTGGGACGCGGAAAACGATTATATAACGTGATCACGATGAGGCAATGGCCACCTACCCATGCTATTATTTCCAGCGCGATCCTACCGGCTTTGGCAATAACACGCGTCGAATAGAGTGACCGACACGCCGGATTTTTCAGATATCGTTCTCATTAGGGAGGAACGACGTACTGATGTGCCATTGTGAGGAGACCAAGAATGCCTGAGACCATCCCGATCCAGTTAGAGAGTGTCCAGACCCTACTGCAGTCACTTCTTTCGCATCGCGATCAGTTCCCACTCACCGATCCCTCTACCTTGACGAGCATCATCTCGGGCGTACCCCTGCTCAGCGCAACGGCTACGCGCATGGATCGCGACGCGTTCGTCGCGCAGCTATTCGAAGAGCGTTCCACCTTCCCGCACCCCGATGCAGTGCTGGATACCATTTTTGGCGCGTCGTATGTCAATTCCATCGCACGCCATCTCCTCGAGCGCGAGAT
>CAZSUE010000212.1:0-2949 GCA_964609045.1 uncultured archaeon
CTTCGTCCATCTCACTGATTTCCATATCGGCGATTTCCGTGGCGCCGCCGTGGATATCCGCGAGACGGTGAACTGGCAGGCGGCACGACGCTGCATCGAGGAGATCAACCTCCTCCGGCCCGCGTTCGTGCTCATCACCGGCGACCTCGTTTTCGGCGATTATTACGCGCACGAGTACGAGGTGGTCGCCGAAACGCTCCTCCGATTCGAGGTGCCGATCTTTTGCGTTCTTGGCAACCACGACGGATATAATACCCGCACCGGCGACGGGTTCGATTACTGGCGCGAATATATCGGCCCGATAACATACAGCTTCGATTACGGCCCGGTCCATTTCACCATGGTCAACAGCTATGACTGGAGCGCGCTGAAGCGCTCATCGGTGGGCGCGGCGACGATCAACTACAAAGGGCAGGTGCGCGAGGCGCAATTACAGTGGATCGAGGAGGACCTCGCGGCGCATAGCGACAGCGCGGTGAAGGTCGTCGCGTTCCATCACCCGCTGGAGAGTTTCACCGGCGAGGGCGCCGCCGCGCTCGCAACGCTCGTCGAGACCTACGGCGTCGAGCTCGTGCTCACCGGCCATATCCACTACGATAAAGTGACCCTCAGCGGCGCCACGCACTATGTCACCACCACCACCGCCGCCAGCGGCACCTCGGCGGACGGCTACTGGGGCTATCGCAGCATCCGGTTGGATACGAACGGAGTGGTATCGTACAACTACCGCGCGCCGAAATATTCGATCCCGAGCTACCGGCTGAACGGGACCTACCAGTCGCCCAACGACGGTACCGCGGAGACGGTAGTGCTCACCGTCGAGAACGGGCTGGAGATGGTGCTGGAGAACGGGCTGCAGACCTTCTATCTCGAGGGCGAGAGCGGCGAGCCCGTCGGTGCGCGCAACGGTGTGATCGTCGGTATGCGCAGCCACTACGCCAATGGGCCAGTGCGCGAACTCGCGGTGCGCTGGCGTTGTGATGCATTCTCCACGACCCATGTCGGGGTCGAGCCGGGCAGCTACCGGCTCGTCGAGGGTGTGAACGAGAACCGCGCCCGGTTCTATAACGCCGCGGGGAACCTCCGCGGCGATGCGCCGGGGCTCGCCCTCGTCGACCGGACCGTGACCGAGCGCGAAAACGAGCGCGACACCTATCGTTACCGGCTCAGCGCGGACGGCTATTATCACCTCGGCGAGGCGGCGCTGGAACTGACCAACGGGACCGTCTCGTCAATCCAGTACCGCGCCGACGGGGAGGAGCACACTAGCGTCCCGGCAGAGCAATGGACGACCGACGGGAACACCCTTCTGGTTGGTGGCATGATGATCGCGCCCGGGACCCATACGCTCCTCGTCCAGCTCGATACCAGTTCGCAACCGCCGACAAACGATACCGAGGTTGACGCGGATGGGGACGACGATGACGATGACGATGACGATGACGATGACGTCGCGGATGAAGACGCAGATGACGGCGACAACGATGAGACCGGCGATAGCAATGTAGGTGATGGTGATGGTGATGATGACAATGCTGGAACGGACGAGAGCCTACCCAGTGGTGATGGTGAAGGTGATGGTGACACTGAAACCGACGAAGATGCCGGGGACACACCGACGCCGCGCGGCGATGCTCAGACGCCGAACGGTGGTACCGAAAACAGCGGCGCCGAAGAAACGCGAAACAGCGCCGGTTCACGCCCGTTCTTATCGGCGTTAAAACGCGGCGCGACGGGGGCATGGTTCCTTCTCATGATCGTTCTTTCCATCATCGCCCTCCTCGCATGGGGCCTATTGCGCATCGCACGATAATACCGCGCGTGCATCATCTACGCCCTCGCAGCACGCTTAACCTCACCGCGGCGCATTCTCGACCACAATATCCCGATCGCCGAGCGAAGCGGTGGTCGTTCTCGCCGGGCTGATCGATCAATATAAAATAGACCCCGGCCCTACTGCATCTTCCAGGAGTACTGGCGATCTGGCCGGGACGAGGTGATCGCGACCATGGCCTGGCCGTGGCCGTGGCCGGGTCGGTAAAGGGTACCGCTACGCGACCAGTGATCGATATGTTGACCGTGCTCAGGCTGATGATCCTCGAGGAGTTCCGGCTCCATATCTCCTATTCCGGGAAGAAGGCGTTCCTCTCCTTCCCGCTCCTCCTCATCGGGTTCGCCACCATGGTCGGGGTGGCCCATCGCGACCTCCTCGCCGACATGAAGTTCGCGCATTTCATACTGAGCATCCACGGTACCTTCCTCCTTTTTGGGATCACCATGGGCGCGTTCTCGTTCATGCGCGGCGAGGTGGTGGAACGACGGTTCGATGCGCATATGCTCATGGTCGCGTCGCCGCCGATCCTCCCCTATCCGTTCCAGCGGCTCTTCTTCATCTACTTCGTCAAGGAGATACTCTTCTACTGGATGCTGCTCCCGCTGCCGCTGACCATCGGGCTCCTCCTCGCATCGCTGATCAGCGCGCTCGCGCCGCTCTCCATCCTCTTCCTCTTCGGCGCCATGACGCTCAGTTTCCTCCTCGGGATATCGTTCGCATATTTCATGGCCGCCGTCTATCTGCGCTCGAACCGGCTCTTCTATCTCCTCCTCACCATCATCGGCGCGGCGTTCGCGCTCCAGCTCACGCCAACGCTCCTCTCCGCACTCGGTATCGAGTCCGGGTTCGCGGCAAGTCGGGGTTCGGCGCTGAGCGAGGTCGTCTATTATATGATACCCACTGCGGGGATACAGCTCCAATGGTCGGTCTCGCGCATCGTCGAATGGCGCCTCATCCTCCTCAGCATCGGTGCGGCGGCGAGCATGACCGCGCTGGCGTCGCTCCTCGTCAAGGAGCAACAGGAGCGCACGACATCCACGGTGGGATTCGAGCTCGCGCGGTTCGCGCACCGGTATCGGTTCATCCGAAAGCATACCATCCTCATCGCCAAGGAG
>CAZSUE010000212.1:2959-7628 GCA_964609045.1 uncultured archaeon
CGACCTCCGGAGGAGCCGGACGGTGGGGAAGATGATCTTTTCGTTCATGATCCCGCTCCTCTTCCTTTCGTTCACCTCATGGTTCGTGCGCCAGAGCATGAGCCTGCCCATCGGGTTCAATTCGATCTTCTATGCGGAGATGATCGGGTTCCTCAGCGTGGTGATGTATAGCTGGCTCAATAATGTGGACAGCGCCGCGAGCTTCGCACCGCTCCCCGTCTCGGTCTCCGACGTGATCAAGAGTAAGATCAAGGTCTATTTGGTTCTCTCGTCCTGGATCTCGAGCCTCTATGTGATCGGCATGGCCGCCATCAACCACGAGTACGCGCTCATCCCGCTGGGGCTGCTGATCATGTTCATTATCTCTGGCTATGTCGTCACCACCACCGCGTACCTCACCGGGCTGCATACCAATACCTACCTCTTCGATACCAGCGTGCTCTTCAAGTTCGCCATCTTATCGCTCCTCCCGCTCACCAGTATCACCATCGTCTCGTTCTCGCTCGAAACGCGACCCCTCGTCGCTATCGGCGCGATCACCTTCGTTCTCGGGATGCTCGTACTCGCGGCCCTCCTCCTCTACTGGCACCTGCCCAAGAAATGGGATCGTCAACCGTTTGTCGTATGAAACGGGCGCATCTCGGGACATGACCATAGGAGGTGACCCAAATGGCCGGGGCGGTAGGGGATGCCCCGTGACGATGCGGCTTCTGATCTCTTTCATTGGCGGCGACGGCCATAATGGCTGGGCGGGGCGAGGGCGGTGGAAACACCCAATAGCTATGTGGCTTCCCGCTCTATTCGTTCGGCGACGGAGCCGAGGAAATACTTTTTCAAAAGTAGCGCGTCGAGCGCGGCGTGCAGTCGTCGTCGCGCCAGCGGGCGCAAGTCGGGGGCGTGATACTGCAGCGCCGGCTCGTACTCCACCGCCATCAATATCAGCGGCTCGGCGGGCGCAAGCCGATAGTGCACCGTCCCCTCGCCCTCGAGCGTATGGGCGAGCGCATCGAGACCGAACCGCCCGCGGAGAAGCGCAAAGAGCGCGCCGACCATGCGCCGGACCTGGTTCCAGAGGAAATGGCTCGCCCGCAGCTCGATGGCATACAATGTGTCCGAGAGCGGCGTTAGCTCGATGGTGTCGATGGTATGACGCGTGGATGTCCAGCGCCCCGCATCACTCTTGCAGAACGCGGCGAACTCGTGCTCGCCGCAAAAGAGCTCCAGTCCGCGCTGGAAGAGCGCGACCCCATCTCCGTCAACTCGCGCTCCGCCCAGCTCGCGCGCGGGGACGAGGTAGCGATACCAGCGACTTACTGCATGACGTGGCTTGAACCGCGGCGGCACCTTTGCCACACCGAAGCACCATATCGGCTCGTCAGCGGCGTTGAGCGCGGCGGGGATATGCCGGTAGGGGCCGGTGGGGAGTGCGAGATGCCAGACATTGCCGAGCGCGCTGACGCCGCGATCGGTGCGGCTCGCGCTGCGTAATTGGAGCGCGTCGCGATGCGTCGGGGGGAGCACCTGCGTGACCAGCGCGCGGAGGCTGCGCTCCACCGTGGGGATATCGCGGCCGCGCTGCTCGGCGGAGCCGTGATAGCATCGCCCGTCGTACCCGATCTTGAGTGCGAGGCTGAGCCCGGTGTCAGAACAGGAGCGTGAACGTGAACGGGAATGGGAATGGGGACGATGCTCAGAAGCGTGGCTGGCATCGGGACTGGTACTGGAATTTGTAGTAGGACCGGTAGTAGGACTGGTACTCGCCATTACGGTGAGAGGTGCCGGGGGAGTATAAAAATCCTACTTGCCTCCCCCATGGTCTCCTCGGCATGCGGCAGTTGGAAGCGCGCGTTGTGAACGCGTAGAGTTAGAGCTGATGCTTCGCGCCGACATACCAGTACCGGTAGAACCAGCATGGGCTGTCGTCGGGGACCGGTGCGAGGAACTCGTCCACGAGCGATTCCGCCTCGTCGATGACCTCATCGTCGAACCCGAACATCTCCGCGATCTTCTCTATCTCCGCCTGCTCCGATTCATGGTACTCTTCGTCGATCTTGGCTAGAAAGATGAGATCGCGGATGATCACGCCGGCGGTATAATCGGTCACCTCCGACCCTTCCCAGAATAGTTTATCCAGCGAATCGGCCTCCCAATGTGCTTCACCCTCGATATCGAGGAGCTGGGCATGGTGATCGATGAACTCGCGCTCACGCAGGTCGATCACCTGATCGGCCTTGGCCACGCTCGCAAGCGCTGCGAGATAGATATCGGCTTCGAGGTCGCTGAAATCTGCCGGGAGGTCGATATTCAGGATGGGGACGGTCTCCGGTAGCGCCGGTTGCTCGCCGCCGGGCGCTGCGGCGATCACTGCCAGGAGCGTGGTGTCGTCGTGCCCGATACCGATGTAGCTCTCGTGTGGTTCGGCGGTGATCGAGGACCCGCTTTCACTTTCAGAAACCGGCACCGCGGGCATCTCTACCGTGGCGAACCCGGCGCCCTCGAGCCGTTTGAGCCATTTCGGCGCGGTCTCATGGTGCACGAACCGGTCCTTACCGGGATAGAGGATATCGACGATCTCGCGGCCGTAGAGACAGATATCGAACGCCTGCTGATCCTCGTTCTTGAGCCCCGCCGCGTCGATGGCAGCAAAGAGTGCCGAATAATAATCGTAGCAGTGCGCGAAGCGCTGTTCGTAGTTCTCCACCGCATGATCGGCGTTCGGCTCGATCATGACGAGGGCCGCGGGCTCGAGGTCGCGCAGCCGTACGAGCGTTTCGTCTTTCAGCGCGCGCGCTTCATGATGCATGATGAGATGCAACACCAGTGCGGCGTTGACCACCAGCGTTCCCGGCAGCCCCTCCAGCGTCTTCCATTCCTCGGCGGTCAATCCCTCGATGAGGTTTTTCATCGGTACGAAATGGAGGTCGATGGACGCCGCCTCCGCCGCCGCAGTGACCTTTCGCTCCGCCGTGGCGAGACATTGTGGCTGTGGATCGATAGCGGCGATATAGAGCGTCTTCGGCGCCTGATCGTTGGCGTCGAGGTGTTCGATGAGCGAGACGAGCTGGCTGCCCAGCCCCACTCCGATATCGATGATCGAGGCGATCTCCTGACCGGCGATATGCTGCGCGAGGTGCGCGTTGGCGATGTCCTTCGCCATGGGGACGAGTGGGAACTGCTGGGACAATTGTTCCATGAGCACCACTTGCGGGATATCGTAGCCGCGGAGATAGGGGCTGAGCCGTTCGCGTTCACACCCGGAGAGATGGTAGTTCAACGCGGTGGCGAACAGGTAATCGCCCATATCGGTCTCGCGTTCTTCGCCGATCTTCTCGCGGCAGCTATCGAGGTGCTTTTGAGCCGTTTCGAGATCGTCGCTGGCAATACTTTTCGCAATATCGTGAAAGATCGCGGTGGTCGCTTCATCATCCATGGTAACCCTCTTCGGCCGTCGTAGTGGTCGAGTGACCGTTGGAAGGCTGTAAACAGCGTAGCTATAAATAGATTTGTTTTTCGGGTCGGTCGGCGTCATGGGGTCTGCGCCGCACGGCTGGCCGTTGCGATGCCAGTGACGATGTGCGAGCGGAACAAAGCAGCCTTTTATTTTATTTTATTTTGTTTTATGATCTGAGCGGTCTGATCGTTGGGGCTCATTCCATTCAAAGGGTCGAGTATATATGTTTTCGCCAAAAAATGTATTAGCTAGGTGCTCTGCCTGGAATGAGCCGTTGGAGCGATGATTGGAGCGACGATTGGAGCGATGGTTGGAGCGATGATTGGAGCGATGATTGGAGCGATGATTGGAGCGATGATTGGAGCGATGGGTAGAGGGATGGTCGGAGGATCCGATGTCTACTCCCGGCGGGCTTGCGGTGAGAACGCAACACGCGGTTTGCCGATCACGCCGATTTGATCAGTCCTCGAGGCCCGCATCCTCCAGTAACGAGAGCGTCTTTTCTATCGAACTCCGGTACTCCTCGGTGCTCTCCCTAAGCGTGCAGAGCGTGGTAACGAGGTCCGTCTCCACCAGCCGATCAGCGTACCCTTCCCTGATCAAAGTATTGAGACAGATGAGGACCGATGATCGCTCTTGCGGATGCTTGAGCGCCGCCGCGAGCGTGTCGAGGTAGCCGCGATCGAGAATGGTTGCACCAGCGCCGCCTTCGATGAGTGCGGTGAGGATATCTATCCCTCTCTTGCGCACGAACGGGTCGTCATTCCCGCACAAACGGTCCACCGCCTCCAATATACCGCACTGGATCAACGGCTCGCTCAACCCTTTGGTGGCGATATTGGTGATCGTATCGAAGGCTGCATCGGACTCGGGGTCGACCATTAGGGATCGTTTCAGGATGGGGAGTGCGCCTTTGTTTAGAAGAACCTCTATATTGTCGCTATTGGAGACTTCCTTGAGTAGTGCCAACGGCCCGAGCGTGTTGGGGATGGCGGGGTCTCGGAGGCTCTTGAGGGTGCGCTCGATAATATCCGATCTCAATAGTGTCTTTTTCGAAACCGTACCCGCTATTGTACTGAGTATGACCCATGCCTCGCTCCGTTTCTCCCATGAATTCAGCAGAATCGGTCTCTTCAAGCTGCGATACCCGATACTTCGAAGAAGTTCGGGGAGACTGACAGTGCCGGAGGCACTATGGCGTATCGGTGAAGCGCCGCA
>CAZSUE010000213.1:0-7601 GCA_964609045.1 uncultured archaeon
GTGTGCGGTGAGCGGGGAGCGGTTAGCGGGGTGCGGGGAGCGGTTAGCGGGGAGCGGGGAGCGGTGTGCGGTGTGCGGTGTGCGGTGTGCGGTTAGCGGTTAGCGGGGAGAAGCCACTGGGAGTTCGGGACTGGGGAATGGCCTCCCCATGCTCTCGTTATTTTTCCTTTGCCTTACTGTTACAACAAGTCCGTCACATACCCATCGATAGGGGTTCTCGGTTCATGGTATTTGGAGCTCCCTATCTATATCTCTATCTCTATCTGTATCTGCGTCTATGCCTGCGCCGCGTTCGTCGATCTGTACTTGGCAAGTACAGACCCCTGGGAGGGCGGACCCCAAAATATTTAACCGTCGATATCCATGATTTATTAGTAGAGGAGACTTCGTTTTCGGACTTTTTTCACCCCGTCGACGGACCGAAAAAGCACGCCAGCCGGATTGTGATCATTGCTGGTGCAAATACGGTACGGTTTGGTTTGGTTTGGTTTGGTTCGGTCATACTTCACTTCGGTCCGGTTGAGGCTCTGGATCGGAAGCAAGAACAGAAAACATGACGCAGGGAGACACAACTATGAAACAGTTTAATGTGTTCGTCGAAGATAAACCCGGGCAGCTTGCAAATGTTACCAGCTGTCTATCGAAACGCGCCGTTAATATCGTGGCTATCTCGAGCGAATCCGGGATCAGTCACACCAATCCGTTCATTCGCATCGTTACCAACGACGATACCACCGCCGAACACGCACTGGACCATGAGGGTTTCCAGTTCAATCAGTCCGATATGTATCTCGTATCGCTCCCCGACCGGCCCGGTGAACTTGCGAAGATCGCCAAGAAGATCGCGCGCCGCGGGGTTAATATCAGCTCATTCTATCTCGTCGGGAAGAACGGCGACCGTAGCGAGGTCGCGATGGGCTTCGATGATCACGAGAAGGCCGCAGAGGTGCTCAGTAACTACAATTATGAGTTCCGATAATTGCATGAATGGCCAATTAAATTACGAGAACATGGTTCGGCACCGCTTCTGTGAGAGTTATCGCCCGCCTCCGAGGACGATGATCATGTGAAAACGCTCGGGCTCTGCGTGTATTGCTCGCGACCCACTTCGAGCACATGTCCAGGATGCGGACGGATCGTCTGCGAACGCTGCCTCGATCCTCGAACCGGTCTCTGTCCGGCATGTTGTGCCGGGAAGGACGGTGGCAGCGGCGATGGACGCGGTCATGGCGAGGACCGGCCGCCCGTCCTTCGATGAATGATGGAGCTTTTCGCGGGTGCATTATAGAATACATTGCGTAAACGCGCAAGATGTTGCCACCGGCGCTCTTTTTGTTCCATTACGGACCGTGCGCCGATCGCATTGCTTGCTCGTCGGGCCCGTGCCGTTGTCCAGCGGTGCGATGCAGTGTTCTGCGGCGCAGCTCAGGCGTGCGTTCGTTCATCCACCGCTATTTCCCGCAAATGTTCGGGGTCTTTCCTCCCATACTTTTTAATCGGAGGACGAGTGCGAACCGGTCGTAACCCCCTCCTCGATATTGCCACTACATGTCTCAGAATGCGACCACATACACATTTGGAATTAAACTCCAAAAGTCGCGCTTTCAAAATCGTTCAATAACTAAAGGAGGATTTAAATAGAACCGCATAGATGATCTGAATTGACGATAGATCGTACGAGCTGTTCCGGACCCAATAATGACCTGCTTACTTGCTCACATGCTTACTTGCTTCTGCTCACCTCAAACGGCCGATGTCCAACCAACCGCAATCCCAACTGCAACCCCGAGTACTCTTCGTCCCCGTTGAAAGTCTGTCCCCCTCGCTGTCTGGAGCTGATCGAATATGTCAGAGGCGTATCGCAATGTCGTCGAGATCGTAAAAAAATATAATCAATGGCCCCAGCTCGTCGATGAGATCACCCAGCTGATCGCGCAACTCAGGTCGAATAGCAAGCGTTTCACCTACGGCGACCTCGGTAACCTCCTCCTCCAGATGACGATGAACCCGCGCATCAGCTCGATCCTCTCGCGATCGGAACAGACCGCGCTCTTTAACGAGCTGATGCAGCTCTACAACGAGGAGTTCACCGACCAATGCACACTCGACGAACTGTTCGTGATCTGCAAGAACAGCGGGTACTTGATCGGCCATTGCAAAGAAACCCGAAGCCCGCACGAGGTCGACGGCGATATCATCGCCGGGATGTTGACCGCGATCCAGACCTTCGTACGCCAGGCGTTCGATCTCGAGGAGTGGGAGAACATCTCGATCATTCACATGGGGAAGATCAAGATGATGATAGAGCACTCGGACTATCTCTATGCGGCGGTGATCTTTACCGGGCCGGACTCGACCCGGCTTCGGGAGCGGATCAAGAATCTGCTGCTCATCATCGAGGCGAACCATCCCGAGGCGCTCCAGGAATGGGACGGCACGGTGGAGTTCCTCCCGGCGATCCAGGAGACGATCGAACAGTTCTTCTATCGCGTCAATGGCACGCCGGTGCAAAACGAAGAACAGAGCCGTGTCCGGTGTGGCTCGTTGGGGAAAGGGTAGGATAGAACGATAGAACGCGCGCGGGTTTGCTCACTCCATCCATCCATCCATCCATCCATCCATCCATCCATCCATCCATCAATTCATTCATCCATTGACTCATCAATTCATCAATTCATCAATTCATCAATTCATCCGTTCATCAAATCGTAAATTCCAATCGATCAATTCCTCGATCCGATCATATCATGATCGCTCCTTTTTCGGTACCCGCCGTTTCTTGCGCCGCACCCGTTGTTTGCGGCGCGGTTTCACACCAATGGTCCGTTGATCGTCCGCCGCTGCCGTTTTTCCTGTTCTCTCCGCGGCGTCCTCGTCTGCACCGGGCTCTTTACGGTTGGCTACCCGATCTACGCCTTGCGCCGCTCGCTCCACCTCTACCCCTCTCGGTTCCTTTTCGGCGTTCTTCTTGTCGGCCGGTGCCTCGTTCGTCCCCTCGGATCCGGATTCGATCGGTGTGACCTCCAACGGCTCGACCTCCAGCGCGTCCTCGGTAGCCGTTTTTCGTTCCACTTCCACTTCTACTTCCACACCCTCCTCCTCGGCCTCTTCGTCCACTTGGCCCACGCCGGCCAGGGTCTCCAGCGAGATCAACCCCGGTTCGGTTTCGGTCTCGTCTTCCTCCCCCGCACCTCTATTGACGCGGGACGCTTTCGGCTCCGGTTCGGACTTCGGTCCCGATTTCGGTTTGGGTTTCGGCTTTGCCTTCCCTTTTGCCTTTGGCGGTGACGGTTTCGCTCGCTCACGAGGCGGTTTCTGCGTCGGCGTCCTCTTCGGCTTCTTCGGCTTCTTCGCACCGCGCGAGGAGCGCTTTCGCTCCGTTTCTTCCTCTTCTTCGCCCGCGTCCTCCGTACTCTTGCGCCGGTAGATGAAAAGATAGAATATCGCAATAATAATGACGATGATGAGCGACCCGATGGCGAGACTGCGGAGGTTGACCGCGTCATCTTCAGTGTCCGCTCCCACATCCTCGACCACGATGATCGTCGCATGCGCCTTGTTATTGGTGTCGCTCTCTTCCTGGATATCTCCCGGCTGCGCCACTGCGTAGATCGCATGCTCGCCCGCAGTCACATCCTCGAGCGACCATTCGAACTCGACCGATCGTTCCTCGCCGTGCTCGAGGTCTTCCAGCTCGGTCGAATCGATGAGGAGGGCGGATGTCGACGCGGGGTCGCCGTCCCACACATCGATCTTGATCCGCCCTCTGATGGGCGCTCGACCATGGTTCGCGATGGTAACGATGATGTTCACCCGATCACCCACTCGCGGGTTATCGACATCGTATGCCACCGATCTCGTGACGATGTCGGGGAGCGTGGTGTAATTGAGCTGCTGGTTATTGTTGCCGGGGTCGGTATCGGTGAACGCCTGGAACCGTACTGCGAACCGATGCTCCGCTTTCACTTCGAGCTGAAATCGGTCCGTCGTGACATTCTTCCGCTTGCCCGGTGCGATCGACCCGAGGAGCACCGGCATCTTGCTCTGACCGTAACTGAACTCGACCCATGTATTATCCACCGTTACCAACGCGCTGTTACTTATCACGGCGGTGAGGCGGATGTGATCGCCCACGGCGGGGAGCGTCGTCGAAGCGGTGGCCGGTGTGATAGAGAGCGCGTCGATGCCCAGTTCGGGGAGGAGTACCGATACGCTCACCCGCACCGACGAGAGGGGGTCGGCCGCGCGCGACCGGGCACGCACGAAGAACGCCACGTCCTCGGTCACGCCCGATGGCGCGAGCACCACCGCGCGAATTGGCTCCGAATCCCGGGGGTCGAGGCTCACTCGCGCGGGCTCCACCTCGCCGGACCACCCGAGCGGGAGCGCTTCGACGGAGAGATTGAACGACCCCGCGATATTGCCGGTATTCTTCACGGTCCCCGTTACGGTCACCGTTCGGTTCTCGTATGGGTTGAGCGTGACGATACGGTCAGCCAAAGTCAGCTCCACCGCCTCATACGGATTGACCGTGGTGATGAACTCGACGGTTCGACTATTGTTGCCGGGGTCGCCCTCGAGGTGCACGCTCACCCTCCCTTTCGCCCCCGCCATGGCGTCTGCGGGCGTATAGACGGTGAGCGTCGTTTCGGCGCTGGCGTTGGGTGCGAGCGCTATCGCGTCGACAAAAAGGATGGCGGACCAGCCCGCGTCGGGGTCGGCGCCGGGACCGAGCACCGCCTCGAGAGTGAGATTGAACGGTCGATTCCCCGTATTATTGATCGTGAAGGGGTAGACCGTGCTGCTGCCGGGATCGGCCGTTGCCGAGTATTGTGGGATTTGGAGGGCGAAGGTATAGGTTGGTACTTCGTGAAGGACGAGCGTGAAGGATGCGCCACCGTCCTCGGAATAGACGAGCAGTTCCTTCTCCGCTTCATCATAGCCATCTTGCGCCTGGACCCGGACCGGGTCACCTTCCATGAATCCGCCGGGGAGGTCTTCGAGGTCGACCCTGAAGTAGCCGTGCTCGTCGGTCGATGTGCCGCTGGAGTTCGAGGTTCGTACATTGGTCACCTGGACATGGATATTTGTGGCCAGTGTCGCGGCGTCGGATTCGTAGACCACGCCTGCGATCGTATAAGAGCTCTCGTTACAATACGGCGATTTGAGCGTGGTGGTACGCTGTTTCTCGTTATCGTTCTCGTTTGTTTCGTTGACGAAATCGTCGGGGTCGATATAGGCACGGATCGTATGTTCGCCTTCGCTTCCCACCCACTGGATCGCGGCATTTCGGATACTGTGCGCGGGCAGCTCCGCAATCTGCTGGTAGCCGCCGATGAGTTCGGCGCCGTCGTAGAACGCGATAAAGACATCGCGCACCGGCTTCTCGCCGCTATTGTTCACCCTGGCGCGGATGGTCGAGGTCTGCTCTGCGATGAGATGTTTCGTCTCACCGTCGACCTCCACCCCGTCGCCGCGGACGAAATGGATGGCGTCGATCGATAGTTCCGCATAGAGCGTGCGCACCTCCACGACCCGTGTGGCGATATTGTTCAGCTCCGATGTCTCCTCGATCGTATCCTCATAGTCCACCTCTACGGCGAGTGTATGCGTTCCGCCCTCTTTGGGTGTCCATGTGGCGATCGCCTCCGCCGTGGAATAGCCCTCGATCGTCTCGATCTCGACCGAGGCGAACGCGGTACTATCGTCGCTGAACCGTACGCCGACCTCCTCGGCCGTTCCCTGCCCTTCGTTATGGATGATGGCGGAAACGGTCACCGATTCGCCTTCGGTAACCGTCTCCTCCATGAGCGTGATGTCATCGGTGGTGAGGGTGAGATCGATGATATTGTGCGAGATGGCGGCCCCCGCGATGACGATATCGAGGTACCCGTCGAGATCGATATCTGCGGCGGAGGGCGAGCTCCAGAGCCGGCGGTTTTCCAATTGGAACTCCCACAGCTGCGCACCGTCGGTGCCGTTGAGTGCAAAAAGGCGTGGTGTGACGGCAACGATCACCTCGAGCCCGGCGCTGCGACCGGTCCCCCTTTGCTGCGATCCGGGGTCGAGGTCGACGAGCAGCGGCGAGGCGATGGCACGCTCGGCCATGGGAGTGGAGGCGGTGGTATCGAGCGTTTGCGACCAGTGGCGGTCGCCGCTGGCACCGTCGAAGGCGTAGACATTTGCCACCACATCGATCGGGTTCGAAACGGGGTTGTCCCATGCGACAGCGACGATATCGTTGTCGCCGTCGCCGTCAATGTCGCCCACCGCGGGCGTGGCATCGAACTGACCGACGATCGTAGTATCGCGCCAGAGAAGTGTCTTATCTATTGGGTTGAAGACGCTGATCACGCCGTCGTTCTCCTCGAACGGGGTGAGAAGTACGATCTCCGGGCCGTTCTGGCTATTACCGTCGAGCGGCGCGATCACGGGGGAGGGGAGGAGCGTGATGGTCTGGGCGGGGATGGCGGTGGTGCTCAGCGGGACGGAGGTGGACCAGACCGAGACGCCGCGATGATCGAGCACATTGAGGTAGATGGAGCTCTCGCCAGCGGAAACGACCACTGTGCGGTTATAGGAGCCGAAACGGTAGATCGCGGGCGTGCTCACCACGCTCCCGGGGGGGTCGTACTGCCACAGCTCGCTTCGTGCAGCGACATCGAGCGCGTAGACCACGCCGCCCGCGCCGATAACGACCTCCGGTGCGGGGCTGCCACCGATATCGGCGACCACCGGGTTCGCATCGCGTAGCGGTGAGGCGGTCTCGTACTGCCACAGCCGCGTACTGTTGCTCGCATTATAGGTATACTCATTGCCGTCGTAGTAAATCTGCGGCTCATAGATCGAGACCGTTCCGTCGTTGGTGGCAAAAACGATATTGGCACGTCCGTTGAGATCGAGATCCGCAATGGCGGGCGCAACGAGCATGCGGTCGAAGAGGTCGCCGTCCAGCGCATCGGCGTCGAGCTGCCACATCACCGCGCCGTCGCCACCGTCGGCGATGGTGACCACGCCGTCCTCGGCATAGACCACGGCGCGTGATGGCGGGGGCGGCGTGCCGTCGATATTCGCACCGAGGTTTGCGATGGTGCTCTCCCATGCAATATCGATGCCCACCGGGTTCGACCATTTCAATGTGGGGGTGAGGATCCCATGAGATGTGGACGGGGCGACTCCCGTGTGCATCGGGTCGCGCCGGAACATGGGCCAATCATGCGCTTGGGTTTGGGACCGCGCGACGCGCGACGCTGTCGATGACGCAGTGGCGTCGTGGGCCGCGCCCTGGGGGGTTAGGAGACCTGCGATGAGCGCGAAAAATATGATCCCCACTCCAAGCATATCTACTCGTCGTGAGCGACGCAGGGCACCGTCCGCACTCCAAATGCGTGATCTCGCCATGGTTTCGCCCCATATATGAGTATTCGATTTATTAATAATACCCCTTGGAGTAGAGGCGGAGCCCACATGGCGACTTTCCGGCTCCGACTCTCCCCCCCACGCTATGAGAGATTCGGGCCACCGTCCAGCATGCGGAGTGTCATTACCGCTACACTCTATCATCGTTCAGTAAACCGAGGGCATAGGAAAAAACGTTGGTA
>CAZSUE010000214.1:0-7597 GCA_964609045.1 uncultured archaeon
GTGGAACTGCGTTCGATATCGTCTTTCGACTGCCACTGGAAGAAGAGGAAGGATGATGGTGACGAACGGGCGGATACTGATCGTCGAGGACGAGGGTTTGGTCGCACGCACCGTTGCCGATACGCTAAAAGAGGCGGGGTACGAGGTGGTGGACCGTGTGATGAGCGGTGAGGCGGCAGTTCGTGTGGCGCAGCAGACGCGGCCCAGCGTGGTGCTCATGGATATTCGGCTCAAGGGCGCCGTCGACGGGATCGAAGCGGCGGCGACGATCACCGAGCAAATGGACATCCCGGTGGTCTATCTCACCGCGTATGCGGACGAGGAGACGCTGTCGCGGGCGAAGGTGACCAAGCCGTACGGGTACATATTGAAACCGTTCCAGCCGCGGGAGTTGATCACCGCCATCGAGATCGCGCAGACGAAGCACCGGCTCGAACAGAAGCTCCATGCCAGCGAGCAGTGGCTCAAGACGACGCTGAGTAGTATCGAAGACGCCGTACTCGCCACCGACGAGCAGTGTCGGGTGAAGTTCATGAACGGTACCGCCGCGGCGCTCACCGGCTGGACCAACGCCGACGCCGCCGGTCGACCGGTCGCCGATGTGTTCCATATCATCGAGGAGTCTACCGGTGAGCGGGTGAGCATCCCCACGACATCGTGCGTTGCAGCGGCTGCGGCGCTGCCCACCGACGCTGCAGTGATATTGGAGGGTCGCTTTAGTGCAAGCTACCCGATTTGCTGTAGCGCCAGCCCCATCGTGGCCAACCGCGGGACCGACAACGAGCGGATATTGGGGCTGGTGCTCGTGTTCCACGACGAGACCGCCCGGAGGGAAGCACAGCGGCGGTTAAAGCGGTCGCGCGCCAAATATCGCGACCTCGTCGAGAACATCGCCGAGGTGATATTGACGCTGGATCGTACCGGCACGATCAGCTATATCAGCCCCGCGGTGGAGGCGTTCGGGCACGACCCGAAAAATTTGGTGGGGAGGCGGTTTACGCAGTTCGTCTATCCGGCGGACCGCGACCGTGTCGAGGAGCTGTTCGATGCAGCGCTGGGGGCGCTCCCGTCGCCGGCCGAGTTTAGGGTCGTGACCGCAGACAATGGTGCGCGGTGGGTCCAATGCTCGTCGCGCACCATTGTGGGTGAGGAGGGGGCCGAGGTGCGAGGCGTGAGGATCGTACTGCACGATATCACCAATTATAAGCTCGCCGAGGACCAACGCCGACATTTCTTCACCTTGACCGCAGACATCCTCGCCATCCTCGATCGAAAGCTCCGGTTCGTCCAGCTCAACCCCGCGGCGCGGACACTCACCGGCCACATGCAAAAAGCACTGGAAGGCGAGCTATTCGAGACCTTCCTTCATCCCCGCGACCGCACCCGTGTCATGGCGAAGCTCGACCATCTCCGATCCGACCGGGCCGAGGGGTCGCTCTCGTTCGAATGTAGGATACGCTGTAAGAGCGGTTCGTATCTCTGGCTGGGATGGGATGTCACCGGCTCCGGGACGCAACCGGCGTACTATGCGGTGGCGCGCGATATCAGCGCGCGGAAGCGTGCGGAGGAGGAGATGAGACGCCGCATGATGCAGTTCTTATTGGAGGACGGACACTGTTATCTCTCGCAGGAGCCTGACTGCCAGCCGCCGTTCACGGCGTTCGGTGAGTTATCGAGCGTGGGGTATCAAGGGCTGGTCATCGCGCGCACGCCGGAGGAGCGCCTTCGACGGCGGCACCGTCTCGAAGCGGGAACGAGGATCCTCTGGCTGGCGACAAATGAGAACGAAGGCGCCACGGGGGCGGGTGACTTCTCATCGTTTGCGGCGCTCGAAAGAGCGGTCGATACGCTCCCCCCGCGCTCGGTGGTGCTGATCGAACGGCTCGATTTCCTCATCTTCCACCACGGGTTCGACGCCACGCTCTCGTTCCTTCATCGGCTCCGCGACCGCGCCTACATCGACGATCTCATCGTCCTCCTCTGTATCGATGCTCACACGGTGACGCCGCGCGAGCTGCGGATGATCGAAACGGAATGCGAACCGCTTCAACCGCGGCCAAAGATCCCGCTGGAAGAGGAGCAGCTCGAGATCGTGCAATACCTCTATGAGCAGGATTTGAAAGGCACGCACCCCTGCCACGGCGACCTCTGCGATGCATTGGGTATCAGTCGGCCCACGGCGCGGAAACGGCTGCGGAAATTGATCTACCACGGCTATGTCCAGGAGGAGAAAGCGGGCAACGCGAAGATCGTCTCACTGAGCGAAAAAGGGCGCCGCATACTCCTCTCCGAGAAAGAGTTGCGTCGCGCGGAAGGAGGCGAAGTGTGAGATCTGTCCGCCATTACCCGTCGCGTTTTCGATCATGTAGCTATCGCACCCATTTTCAATAGTTTCGAATCTTTTTCCACAACGCTGATGTATATCGAAAACCCTTCCTTATTTTGCTGTCCAGAACTATGTTTCGGCGGGGAAGCATTCCGATACCGATATCAGATCAAAAATGTGCGCGAGCACATCAGCCGATATGCACCGATCATGGATATTGGGGTGGACGGTTTTGACACAGCGCTCTCGCTCTCGCTCTCTATCTCCTCTATTGAAACGGATCGTGATCATGATGTCTATTAAGATCGACTCCTCGCACCGTGATCGAACGGAAGGAATGGACCAACGGCCGTCGACCGCTGCGATCGAACGCTTCGATGTACTGGATACTTCCGTGCGCGCCAATCGGGTTGCATCGCTCTATAAGGCGCTGCGATATATCCTCGACGAGGATATGGCGACCCATTTCGTCACCGGCGTCTGTCGGCGGTTGGGGTTCGAAGCGTCAAAAGTGAGCGCGCGGGAGTCGGCAACCGTTGCGGCCCAGCTGTGTGGTGTGCTCGAAGAAATGGTGGGGGCGGATACTTACGGGTGGTTATTGGAAGTCACAAATATGGACGAACCGATGTTGTTGGATCGGAAGTGAGCGCGAATGAAGGGCGAATTGACGGCGCTGGTCGTGGATGATTCACGGTTGATGCGCTATCGGATCATGGAGGTATTGGAGGCGGAGGGTTTCGATATCATCGATGAAGCGAAGAACGGCGTCATCGCCGTGGAACGCTACCGTGAGCTCCACCCGGGCTTGGTCACCATGGACATCGTGATGCCGAAGATGCACGGGATCGAGGCGTTGAAGGCGATCTTTCAGCAGGACCCCGATGCGCGGATCATCGTTATCAGCGGTCTGCACCAACGCTCGCTGCTCATGGAGGCGCTGGAGGCGGGTGCATTGGATTATTTGATCAAGCCGTTCTCGGACGAGGAGCTGCGCCGGTCGGTCCAAAAAGCGATGGCGCAGAATAATGGGTCCGCCAGCGGAGACGAGCGTGGTCCCTTCGCCATGCACAGCGGCCTTTCGAGGGAGTCGACATGAACCATACCACACCCACGCTCGAACATATCGTACTGGACGCGCTGCGTGAAATGGGCAATATCGCCGCTGCGCATGCGGCGACGACGCTCTCCAAATTCTTGGGCCGGCAAGTCACCATCGACGTGCCGAGCTGCGAGCTTTATTCCGCCGCCACATTCCCGCGGGTCATGAAGATGGGGGAGCAGACGGTGACGGCCGTGTTCATGGAGGTGGCGGGCACCTATCCCGGTATCGTATTGCTCGTCTTTCCGATAGATACCGCCATCGGTCTGGCCCGCTCGTTCTTTTCCACCGACGCCGACCGGTGCGGCACCGATCTGGACCACTGTACCGGGCACGATCGTGAAGCGTTGCTCGAGGTCGGGAATATCTGTATCTGCGCCTATCTCAATGCGGTTTCCGATTTCATCAACGCAACGCTCCTCCCCATGCCGCCTTCGATCGAAGTTGACCATCTGGGTGAGGTTCTCCATCGGCAGACCTCGGATTTGATGCGCTCGGCGCGATATGTGCTCGTGATCAAGAACCGGTTCCTCCATAGTGAGGGTTCGTTCTACGGCCATCTCATCTTCTTTCCCGCCGAAGCGCTCCAAACGCTCATCCTCGAGCGGTTCGGTGTTGCGGGGGCAGATCCCGCACAGTTATTGTCCACTGCCTAAGAAAGTAATTGAAATGGGATGAAAAAGAGGGGGTTTGAGTTGGGGTTTGGGAATTAGGGCCCCCACCCTCTAATGGTTTTTCATAATGATACATGCGAGAACCCCGACGATCTGTCAGACTTTCTGGAGGGGGTTCGAGCATGTCTCATTGTTTGCAGAAATGCAGCCCGCAGGGACCATTTCTGCTGAATATTGGCGGAGTCACCATTTTCCTCTCCGGCAATGTTCGCAGAAAGGAAGTCCAAAGGAACCATTTCTGCTGAATCCACTATATGTTTAAAATAGCCCGACCCAATTCCCACAGGGTGGTTGCACGAAAAGTCCGACCGAGGATCACATTCGTTCATGGACCATGACCATGACCATGACCATGTTAATGCCCATGGGAATACGACCGCAAACGAGGTCAAGAATGCTGGCCGTCGGTTTGATCCTCCTCGTAACGATCGGTGCGGTCGGTGGGTCGTTCGCAGTTATCGATGTCGCAGCGGGAACTCGCCCCGGATCAACATGGACGGCGCGTAGCCGGGCCGAGGTCAATATCGACGGCGTCCCCTACCTCCATCAGGTCTACGATACGCCGAACGATTTTAACGGGCACTGGGCCTGCGGCGCGACCTCGGCCATGATGGCCATCGCCTATTACGACATCCTCCCGCATTGGGACTGTACGGTGAACGTCCCCACGCCGCATACGAGCCATTGGGGCCAATACATCAGCGAGATCTATACCTACAACGGATACACGTACGATGTCGGCGAGGAGGACGCCAGCGGCAATATCGCCTACGGCGGCTACGGGTTCGTCACACAGAACGATTGGGAAGAAACGCGCGATCATATGGCCGAATACGCCGAGAACCATGGGCTGAATTCGGGTGTGGACTGGTCGCCGAGCTGGGAGGAGCTGGCAGCGGAGATCGAGGAAGGACATCCCGTGGTCGTCCTCAACGCGCTTACCGACGCGGGCCATTATGTGCTCGCCACCGGCTATGTCGAAGGGCAGCATACTCTCATCGTCAACGATCCGTACGGGGACAAGAATACGGGATACATGAACTACGACGGCGCACATGTCTACTACGACTGGCCTGGATACGATAACGGATACGAGACCCTCAACTATGTCTCCGCGTTCATCTATATGCGGCACCACCACAACGCTACGGTCACCCTCCCCGAGGTCCCATATATCCACCAGGTCTACGATACGCCGAACCACTTCAACGGCCACTGGGCCTGCGGCGCGACCTCGGCCATGATGGCGCTGGCCTATGACGACATCCTCCCGCCATGGGAGTGCACCGTGGATGTCCCCACACCGCATACGAGCCGTTGGGGCCAATATATCAGCGAGAATTATACCTATAACGGCTATCGCTACAATATCTCCGGTGACGACGCCGGCGGCAACCCCGCCTATGGCGCGTACGGTTTCATCATCCAGAACGGCTGGGAGAACACGAACACCGATATGGAGCTCCTTTTCGAGCAGCACGGCGTCGACGCTTCTATCGACTGGACACCCACATGGTCGGAGCTGACCGCGGCGATCGACAGGGGGCGACCCGTGGTCATCCTCAACGAGCTTACCGACTCGCGCCATTACATCCTCGCTATCGGTTACTGCGAGCACCAACATACGCTCATCTGCCACGACCCGTACGGTGACAAGAACGAGGGGTATATGAACTACGACGGTGCGGAGGTCTTTTACGACTGGCCCGGCTACGAGAACGGTTATGCGAACCTCAATACCGCCGTGAGTTTCATGTATCTCAACTACACCCGCCGGGATACGGCCAATAGTACTTTCGCACCGCCCTTCGATACGCCAACCACGCTCGAAGCGGGTCTTTGCGCACAGCTCGATGTAACGATCGCAAACACCGGCAACCATTACTGGTCCAATACGAGCGTCGCACTCCGTTTAACCGACCCCGCGGACCCCGCGCTGCCACTGCAACCCCCGTCGCCGTTCTATACGGACGGGAACTGGCACAACGGGACCACCGTTGCAATCGTCGAACCTCGGCTCATGCCGTTGGAGGAGACGCGATACAATGTCACGCTCAGCGCACCGGCGGTGGTCAACGAGACATATACACTGGCGTTCCGGTGCTGGAACGCCACGCGCGGGTGGGTCGGGCCCGCGGTGGGGACGACGGTCACAGTACGGGATACGCACCCGCCGCCGCCGCCACGGGTCGTCTCCGCCCCAAGCGGGCTGGTCGCGCCCGAGGATGTCGCCATTTGCGTCATGGCCAACCGGAGCGACGATATCACCGGCATCGCGGGCTATCGGCTCGTCCTCGACGATCACTGGCCGCCAACAGCACCCTACCTCGGCGAGCATGTAGTAGAAGTGAATGTGAGCATGAACGCGAATGCCAGTGAGGAAATACTCGAAGTGCGCCTCCCGGACCAGGTCCTCGATCCTCTCCCGGACGGCAACTACAGCTACGCGCTTTACCAGTTCGACGGTGCCGCCCTCGCGAGCGCTCCGGTCTACGGGAATGTCACCCTCGCCGCCCACGCACCGCCGCCGCCGCATGTCCTCGAGGGGCCCAGTGGTGCGGTCAATACCTCACGGCCGACCTTTGAGTGGGAGCGGCCCGCAACAACCGCACCGGTCACAAGAGCACGATTGGTGATCGCAGAGGCAGCGGAGAGCAGGGCGGCGGGCACACCGGTTCTGAACCTCACCCTCGGTGACGACGAACCGCTCATGAACCGGACCACCGTCCCCACCCCGTTACCCGATGGCGACTTTCGCTACGCGCTCTCGCTCGCCGATCGCCTCGGGCGATGGTCGGCGCCCACCAACGGCACCTTCACCGTCGATACATCGGCGCCGTCCACACCACGACCGCCCGCGAACCAAATCCAGTCGCCGGACGATCGCCATTTCCTCAATACAACGGCATTAACCTGGTACTGGCCGCTGAACGCCAGCCGCGATGGTGGGTCCGGCATCCTCAGCTACACGCTCGAGGTCGCCGCCTACGAGAACGGAAGCTACTTTCCACTGGCTCGTGCCGCGCTCGGCGCCGATCGCGACAATACCTCGTACACCTTCCCCGTGGCGGACGGTATCGGGTATAGCGCCCGGCTGCGCGCATACGATGCGGCAGGGACCGCCTCACAATGGTCGAACTGGTCGGCCAGAATCACCATCGACATCACGCCGCCGACGCTCGTGGACCACAGCGCGCCGAACTGGTCCGTCTCCACGGGGCGGTATACGATCTCATGTGAGATCGCCGACGTGGGAGCGGGGCTCAGGAACATGACCTTCATCTATCGGGTTGGAACGGAGGCTGTGGTGCAGCAACGAACGGTCGTTGCGGAAGATGGGAGTCGGGAATATACCATCGTCCCACCCGAGGATCTCGACGGCCCGATCAGCTACGCGGTCACGGTGAACGATAACGCGTATCCGGCGAATACGTTTCGGCACCCCACCTTTGGTTATATCACGGTCGAAGTGGTGCCGGCGGGTGGCTCCGATGGCGA
>CAZSUE010000215.1:0-3520 GCA_964609045.1 uncultured archaeon
TGCTTCGTGCGCCGCTCCGCCATCGCGCATCGTTCCTCCGCACGGTCCAATGCGCTCGCCGCCATCGCCTCCGCGATCTCTTTGATCAGCCCGTCCAGCGTCGCATCCTCACGCCCCAGCGCACGCAACGCCTCACCCTTTTTCTTGATCGTCCGGAACCGGTCCGAGATCGCATGCGCGCGCTCCGTCAATGTATGCTCCAAGAGCCAGCGATCGAAATCCTCCAGCATCGCCAACGCCGCCGCATAGTCGCCCGTGGAGAACTCATCCTCCGCCTCGTGCAGTAAGAGTTCCAGGTCGCGCGTCGGCGAATGCACGAACCGCAATTTGTCCAGCTTCTCGCGCGCCGCCGCAAGCTTCCGCTCCAGCGCGCCGATGGCACCCGCTTCGAAGTTCCGTCGCAAGCGCCGTTTGGCGAGCACCGCCAGCTTCCGCGCACGGACGAAATCGCGTTTCCGGAACGCGGCCCGTGCCGCCGCAAGCCTAGATTCCACATCATCCAGCGCGATCTCGAACCCGTACCCCCGGCACTCCTCCAGATACTCCTCCACATTGGTCAGGATCGTCGCCGTCTTGATCAGCCTGAACTTGTCCTTCGCCTCGCGGATCAGATCCGGCACCGTATCGAGCGTCTGGAGCGCTTCGAAATACCGACCCTCGGAGTTCGCTTCCTCCGCACAGGCCAGCGCATGCTCTGCGGGTCGAATATTGGCACCGTACCGCCGTGCCTCGTCCACCCGCGCACGCAGCCTCGGCAGCCCGGTGAGGAACCGCGAACATGCGAGCCGTTCCGCGCGCTCGGCGATCCGATCATAGACGCGTTGCGCCATCACCCGCGCACGGATATATTCTTTCCCATCCATCGCCGCCTCGACCGCCGCCAGCTTGCTACGGTATGCACCCAGCGCACGCTCGTGCCCCAGCTCCTCGAGGATACTCAACGCGTCCTTCGCTTTCTCCGTGATCGTCGCCACACCCTCGATGATCGACAATAAACCGCCATCACGATCCGCAGCGTCGTCAGCCACGCCCGCCATAGCATCCCCCGCCGCAGCATCCACCACTGCAGCATCCACCACTGCAGCATCCACCACCACGCCCTCGGCATCGTCGACAGCGGCGTCTTCGCATGCGGGTGATACCGCATCATCGAGCACACCGCGATAGCGCGCACGCAGTTCACGCCAGCCCGCGCGCAACTCCTCGAGATACCGCGCCGCCAGTTGGACATTGCTCTTGACCAGGAGCCGCTCGACCTTCTCGCGCTGGCGCAATAGTTCCGCTAATGGCGCGCCGAGCCCTTTCCCCTGCGCGCCGAGAAGCTCAAAAGAGAGCGCTGCCAGCGTCGCGCTCAGCTCCTTTTTTTGCTTCGAAAGGTCGAGGCGTGCGGCCGCGCGCTTCGCCGCATGGAGCTCGCGCTTCACCTTCCGATGATCGCCAAAGACGAACGCGAACCGCGCTTGGTTCAAATGCGTCTCCGCCCGTCGCACATCCAGCCCTTTCTCACGATAGGTCTCGATGATCGTCTCCGTCGTGCGTAATAGGAACTTCGCCTCCTCTTTCGGATCCGATCCGCGCGGCGTGGCGCCAGCCGCCTCCTGCGCCATTTCATTCGCACGATGCAACGGCCGCTCGAGATCGAAGATCTCGTCGATGGAGGGGTCGTCCTCAGCGAGCGGAGCCTCCGCACCATCGTCGTCGCGACCACTGGACCACCGTGATCGTGAACCTGAACCTGAACGTGAACGTGAACGCGAGTGATGGGATCGTTTGTTCCGAGACACGCTCTCACAATAGAAGATAATGCTCGAGATAATTAAGCGCAATGGACCGGCGCGGCGAATTGGCGAAAGAGCAAAATGCCGATCGACGGTCACAATTCCTGGCAGGGTCGACACTGGCTATGCTGGCGGCACAATAGAGGCTCGCTCCAACACTAACAGCGGCGCTTCCCATCGGAACTGGATCAGCGGGATCAACTGAAATGTTGCCAGGCGTTGACCGGCAAATCCTGGCCGAACTTCAATGCACCGTCGGCACCGCGGAACATCGGGTCGGGGACGCCGCGGACACGGCACCGCATCGCCTCGAGCTCCGCCTGGATCGCGCGCGACAGCTCCCGCAGCTGGTTCGTACCGCCCGCAAGCAATATATTGTTCCGGATCTCGGCTTGGAACTCGGGATCGAAGGTCGCGATCAGTTGCTGCAAATTTGTGACGATCTCGGGGATGATGCTCCGAGAGGCGTTCTGCAGCTCGTCGGTGATCACCTCGCGTTTCGGCACGCCGTTGACCGGGAACTCCACCTCGATATGCTCTTTTGCCTTGAGCACGAACCCGTACTCCTCTTTCCAGCGCTGGACCATCTCGTAGGTCAGCTGCGCGCCCTTCTCCTTCTTGCTCATCAGCTCGAGCAGCTGCTCGTCGATATACGCGCCCGCTTTATAGCTCGTATGCAGATCGACCGGTGACGGGATCGTGCCGTAGACCCGGCAGTAATCCACCGTCTCACCGCCGATATCGACGATGAGGCTATTGAGCTCGTCGATGCCGTACGCCACCGCGAACGGTGTGGGGACGAAATAGTACGCATCGAGGACATCGCGGGCGAGCGACGCGAAGAGCTCTTTCTGCTCCTCCGTGATCTCGGCGGGGGTGCAGATCACGCCGAAGATCTGCTGCTCCGCTTTCGGTTCCGTGAGATCGACGGCATATTCGAACAACTCCCTGGCGGCGGCGAGATTCTCCTGGAACAGCTGCTTCTTTTCGCTCGTCGCCTTCCCTTTCAACGGCGGCACCACACCACGCGAGATCGGGGTATAGAGATCGAGCGAGAGGCGGTTCTTCAACGCTTCGGAACCGAACAATATCGATTTGCGCAAAAACTTCTCGGCGATGATATCCTTCGGATAGCCCACGATGCTCGCCACCGTCTTCCGAACGCCGTTACTCGCCGAGATCTTCGTCCGCGCCGTGCCGAGATCGAGGCCGACTAAAAGGACATCCTTATCCTCCGTCACCCCGTAGCTCATCGTACGGTCTGATACCGGGGCCTGTTGTTCCAACTTCGTCTTGTTGTTCTTCTTCTTCCTCTCTTTGATCTTCGAGCGTTTCGCCATGCCAAGCCCCCTAAAAAATGGATTCCATGATCATGAATATGCGATTTTGGGTGTGAAGGGTGGTGGATTTTTATAAAGGTTACGGTGGAGACGGCCGCTCGTGCGCGCAGACCACGAAATTTGGACGATATACAGCTGGATCAGAGCGTATCTATCCTCCGCCACCATCGACCGGCGACGACATCCACCCGAGCATGCGATAGAGAAGTCTGCCACACCTCGCCCGTTCGTCCGCCTCGGTCGCGCTCTCCATCTGGTCTACAATGAAACCGTTCCCGGCCGGCCTCTCCTTTCGACCGCCTCGCACACGACTTGGCGACGGTGACTGACATAACGAATAACGACGAGCGCGCATACGCAGACACACATGGGCATACGCCGGGATACCGGGATACATAGGCA
>CAZSUE010000215.1:3620-7587 GCA_964609045.1 uncultured archaeon
TACGCAGGGATACCGGGATATGTAGGCATAGATGGGTATAAATGGGTATACATGGGCATACGCCGGGATACCGGGATACATAGGCATACGCAGGGATACCGGGATATGTAGGCATAGATGGGTATAAATGGGTATACATGGCCATATGCAGGGATACCGGGATATGTAGGCATACATGGGTATAAATGGCTCATTCCAGGCAGAGCACCTAACTAATACATTTTTTGGCAAAGATCTAAATACTCAGCCCTTTGAATGGAACGAGCCTAAATGGGTATACATGGGCATATGCAGGGATATGTAGGCATACGCAGGATTATGCACAAATGTTTAGCTTACCGCCCGCCCGCTCATCGCCCGCGCGCGCCGCCCAACGACGCGATGGCGCGCTCCACATCCTTCGCCAGGGCGAGCGCGCGTTCGTTATCGGAAAAGAGCGCGTCCACTGCAGAGCGGAAGAGACCGTACGCCGGCGAGACATCGACACCGATCTTACGCTTCTCGATGAGCGAGGTGTAGACGCTGCAAATCTGCTCGTACGCCTTCATCGCCTCACGGCGCCGCGAGAGACGCTGCGACCATTCATCCGCCACACGTGCATATTTCCGCGCCGCCGCGCGCGACCCGAAATCGCGTTCCCAGCGGACCCGGTCCAGCAGTTGTCGTATCTGCTCCGTTTCGTCATCGCGCCCCTCGATATCGAGCAGCCGCAGTGCAACCGTCGTCGCATCCAACCGCTCTGCGATCTCGCGCTCGATATATTCGTTGTAGGCACGATCGGTCTGCTCGACGGCTCGCCGCGCCAACCCCAGCGCCTCCTCCGCCGCATCCTCGTCCAGCGCGTCGCGCGCCTCGTCGAGCAGTGCCTCTGCCGCGCTGAGATCGAGGCCGGTCTCCTCCTTCATGAGATCTTCGATGCGCATATCGGAGTCCAGTATCTCACTGGTCGCCGCCTCGAAGAACGCGTCCCCGAGGTACGACTTTACCTCCTCCGCCGCCGCCTCCGCCGCCTCCAGCGCCTCATCGTACCGTGCATGCTGAAAGATCTGATCGATCTCGCGCCGCTTCGATTCGACCTTCACCGGCTCCAATGACGCCGCCTCGAGCCGTTCGATCGCCGCACTCAACCATGACCGGTACGCCATGAACTCGGGTTCGTATTGTGCATCGAGCACATCCTTCGCCGCCGCGATCGCGCTATCCGCATATTCGCGCGCGCCGATCCACTCACCCTGTTCCATATGTTTCTCCGCATCGTGGATCAGCGTCTCCAGCTCGAAGGTGTCGCCGCCGTGCGTTTCCACCTGCGCCCGCAACTCCCGGGCGCGCTCCACCATGGTGCGGATCGCGCGGCCGTGTTGTTTCTCGAGGTGATGCTGCGCGGCGGTCTTGGCGTTCCGCGCCGCATCGAACGCAGCGGCGAACTCCTTTTCTGTCACCAGCTTCCGCGCACGCTCTAGAAAATTATCGGCGATACCGGCCTCCACGCCGAGGATCTTCATATCGTTGACCATCGCCTCCGCCTCCGCCAGCATCTCCCGTGCGTGGTCGGTCTGATAATCTGAGAACGCCGTTTCCAGTTCCGGCTCCAGACGATCCAGGTAATCCGCCGCCGCCGCATGATCGCCCGACGCCAACGCACTCTTCGTATTCGCGATCAGCCCTTCGATGGTGGGCCGTTTGGCGCCGTTCTCCGCCATCTCGTTATAGACCCGCGCCGCCTCCTCCACCCGTTTCTTACAGCGTTCGGCGCAGGTATCGTCGATCAGCTCGTCCGCCGCCCCCAGTGCATCCTCGGTCACCGCTAAGGCTGCTTCGGAGCGCTCCTCGGAAAGATGCTCCCGCGCCGCCTCCATCTCCTCGCGTAGCGCGGCGACGCGCGGGGTCGAGCCGACGCCGAGTGCACCGAGCGCCTCGAGACGCTCGGCGAGCGTGGCGAGGTTATGCTCCGCCTGAGCCATTTCGTATGTTTGCTTCGATTCTGCAGCAAGCATGTCGAAGGTCTCGCGCTTCGCCTCCACCGCGTCGAAATCACCCGCCTCGAGCGATGCCTCGGTCTCTTCCACCAACTCGTCCAGCGCCTCAATGTCCGCACCGAACGCATCGAGCCGCTCTACGAGCGCGCGCATCTCGTCGAGCACCGCCTTCGCCTCTTCGTGGCGTAACGCGCCCATCGCGCGCTCTGCCGCCTCGCGCGCCGCGCCCAGTCGATCCAGCACCGCCTCGTAATTCCCGGCGTGATATTTCTGCTCCGCTTCGGCGAGCACACTGCGTGCGTCCGCGATATCGGCCCCACTTTCACCGATCTCCAGGACCATCTGTCGCGTCTCGGTCAAGCGCTCCTTGGCCGCACCGACGATGAGCTGTTGTTTGACCGACATCACCGCTTCCTTCGCCAGCTGGGCGCGATCGATGGCACGGCGATAGTCGCCTTGGTCGTAGAGCTCGCGCGCCGCCTCGAAGAGCGTCATCTGCGGTCCGGCGTCGCCACCCATTTCATCGATGCGATCGAGTATCGCTTCGACCTCATCGAGCCGCTGCTGCGCCTCTTCCTTCTGCACCTCATGCAGATGCTCGGCCGCTACCGCATGGACACGCCGCGCCAGACGCTCCGCCTCGTGATAGTCGCCGCGTTCCATGGCGGCCAGTGCCACACCGAGTTCGTCTTCGGCCTCCGCCAGTGACCGCCCGCGGTTCGCAAGCTGCTCGAGCACAGATTCGGCCTGCTCAAGCGTGTCCTTCGCAAGTTGAGGTATGAACGGTTCGCGCAGCCGCCGCGCTTCCACCATAGCAGCGTCGGCAGCCGCCTTCGCCGCATTGGGCGCGTCGTTATCGAGCTGCTCCTGGATCGTGCCGATATGCGGCTCGAGCGGTGCGTGATCGGCGCCCAGTTCCTTCAGCTGCCCGATCATCACCCGCAGCTCGTCCAGCGTCTCCGCCGCCTCTGCAATATACTGCTTTTCGCGCAGCGGCAAAAGGACCTCACCGAACTTCACGAACAGCTCTTCCAGCTCTTCCAGCGAGGGTGTGTCCGCTTCTAGCGCCTCCTCGGCGCGCTCAAAGAGGTCACGGAGCTCGTTGGTATTGATCCCGTAGCGTTCGAACTTCTTACAATCGCTCTGATAGCGCGCATACTGGTCGCGATATTGCTGGATGCGGAACCGCCGCTTGGCTTCCGCGCAACTATCCATGGCACGCTGCGCGAGCGTTTCTGCGCCTTTGTAGCGCAGATTCCTCAGCGCGAGCTCCGAGCGTTCGATGTATCGCGCCGCCTCCTCGAGCGACGAGGCCCCCATCTCCTCGAGCGTCCGATAGCGCTCCTTCGCCTCCTGGATGATCGCCAGTGTATCGTCGTATTCCTTACGGGCGGCGCTCACCTCCAGCTCGCACCGATCGAGGATGCGTAGCGCATCTTCGGGCTGACGCGATTGGAGCGTCGTATGCGCCTTCATCAGTGTCTGTTCCGGTTTCGAGGTATCGAGCCCGAGGGCGTCCATCTCCATGATCGCCTGTTCGAGTACGCCCATCCGGTCACGGGCTTGAGAATAGATCTCGTACCCTTTCTCTATATGCTCCAAACTCTCGATCGCATACTTCCACCCGCGAAAGAAGTTCGCATTCTTGATGGCGTCCTTCGCTTCGGCGAGTTTGCTCATGGCGTCTTTCACATCGAGCCCGAGCTGCTCGGCCTCCTTGATACGCTTCAGCGCTTCTTCGTATTCCTTGATCGTATGATCGTTGACGATCTCGACCGACCTCTCCTTGCACAGCTTAACCGTTTCCAGCGCCTCGTCCAGTCGCAACTCTTTGAGATTGGTATGGGTCTGGATCATGAGGAGCGAGATCGAGGGTGAGTCGATATTACGCTGCGCCATACGTTCCTGGATGGGGGCGATCTTTTCGGCGACGGTCCGGATCTCATCGAACAGCTCGCGCTCCGTCACCAATGTGTTACGATCCACCGGTG
>CAZSUE010000216.1:0-7584 GCA_964609045.1 uncultured archaeon
GCTTCTCGCGCCCGCGAACGGGTCAGAGGTCGATACCCAGCTCCCCACCCTCGAATGGGCGTACGACGATCCGGATGCGCAGACGGTGCAATTCGATATCTATCTCTCCGCCGACCGCGACGCCGTTATCGCGCACGATGCGAGCGCGCGCATCGCCAGCGGCCATCTCTCCACATCGGCGGCGCTCGCCACGCTCCTCAGCACGCCGCTGGAGACGGGTACAGACTATTACTGGACCGTCGTGCCCAGCGACGGATTGGCCACCGGCAGATGCACCAACGGCTACTATCGTTTTTCGACGAATGCGACGGTGACGAACCATAGCCCCACGGTCACGCTCCTTACGCCTGCGGACGGCGGGACGGTGGCTACGCTGACGCCGACGCTTACCTGGAGCGGCGAGGACGAGGATGCGGGCGATACGCTCACATACAGCGTCTATCTCGGTTCCGACCGCAATGCGGTGGACACGCTGGAGAGCGCGGTGCGTATCGGCACCGGATCGAGCGGGGACAGCTTCGCGCTCGTCGACGACGAACTGCAGAACGGTACGACCTATTACTGGACCGTGGTGCCGTACGACGGGACGGATGTCGGCCTCTGCACCTCCGGGGTCTGGTCCTTTACCGTGGACACCGGTACCGTGCAACCAACGGTGGGTGTGGTCGCGTTCCTCGCGCCGGCGCCGGGTGCGGCGCTCGCGGGGAGGGTCACGGTCTCCGGGGTGGTCTCGACGAGTAGCGGCGCGGTGACCGGTGTGGAACTGCGAATCGGGAACGCGAGTGCGACCGGTGACTGGATGGCGGTGACGCCCACCGGCAGCGGCGGGAGCTATACGGATTGGGAGTATAGCTGGGATACGACCGCGTTCGGGAACGGTACCTACACACTATCGGTGCGTGCGACGAACGGGAGCGTCTATTCGACCACCGTGGCGCGGACGGTGACCGTGGCCAATGAAGTCGATAGCAATCTTGCACCGCAGCTTACGATCCTCACCCCGCTCCCGTCTCAGACTCAGACCGAGCGACCGGTGGTCGATGCCGCGCTCACCATCGAGGGGACGGTTGCGGACGACGGGCCGTTCTCGGCGATCGTCCTCCGGTACCGGATCGATAACGGGACCGTCCAGACAAGGAGCGGCATCGTATCGAGCGGCGGTTCGTTCTCGTTTACGATCGAGACGGGTGCGCTCGCCGCCGGCACGCATCAGATCGAGGTCGTCGCGTACGACGGCGCGCGTGGATCGGAGGCGGCGCTGGTCGCGTTCGTCGTGGATCACCAGCCACCGACGATCTCTGAAATACGCATCGCCAATGCCTCCTATGGCCCGGGTGCGACGCTCTCCACGCCGATCGGCGATTCGCTCCGAATCGTATGTGCACCAGCGGACGAGCGTGCCATAACAGCAGTGCGGCTCTCTGTGGATAATGGGACCGCTATCAGCGCCGAGGGCGTCGCGCTCGGTGAGGGGCGGTGGGAGATCGAGTTCGATACCACGACGGTCGAGAACGGAGCGCATTTCTTCACCGTCGCCGTAGATGACGGTGTGCATACCGTTACGCTTAATTTCACCGCGACGGTCGAAAACGAGCTCGATGCGGACGGTGGGGATGGTGAGGATACGCAGACGGGGCTGAAGGGCGAGGTGTGTACCAGCCTGACGCTCTGTTTCATCCTTCCCGTGATCCTCGTTATCATCGGGTATATCGTCGTCGAGGTCTATGTGCTCGATGCGATCAAGCGGCGGAGGGGAAGGGAGTAGGTTCGGGGTGTGGGCGCCGTATAGGTGGTCGAAAACGCGGCGGTTAAAGCCTCGTATATAGCTATTCCGGGCAAACTCTTTATAGGAGAGCGCCGCCGGTTGTCGATAGAGAGAGAAGAAGATTAAGGATCGCGCCAGCGACCGTTGACGCGCACGCGGCTGTGGGTAGTCAGGCATCCGACCAAGTCAGCGGCCGGTGTCGGCGTGAACGAATCTCAATAGAGGTCCTTATTGCCGCAATGGGAGCAGACCACGTCGTTCGAGCTGACCATCATCCCACAGGCGGGGCATTTGAACATATACTCGACGATGTCCTCTTCGGAGAGCGTATAGTACTCGAGAAGGTCCTCGTCGCTGAACTCCTCCTCGGTCTCCACGCCGAAATCGGCTTGACAAGCGGGACATTTCCCCATCCGAAGCGCGCAATGCTCGTGGAACGATTTGCCGCAATTACATTCGAGCAGCTTCGAGCCCGGGAGGATGATCCCGAAACAGATCTTACAGCGCTCGTTCGCGGTGGCCTCGACAATCTTGTAAGGTTGGGGTTGGGCCGGGGCGGTCGATTCGGCTTCAGCTTCGGCTTCGGCCTCTACCTCTCCAGCGGCGACGGTCGCAACCGCCTCTCGCTCCTTTCGCACCTCGTGGGCAATATCTAATTCTCCATGCTCTTCCGGTATCTCTTTTTCGGCTTCCGGTTCGACCTTTTTTTCTTTTCGTTCCGGCGTCGGTTCAGCAGCTGTGGGTGATACTTTGGCGGTAACGGGAGAGGGTTCGCGTTCAGGCTCTGCTAATTCTTCCCATGATCCATCGCAGACCGGGCACCGCATCGACCGGTCGGCACAATGGTCGTGGAATATCTCGCCACAATCGCATTTAAATGAAGGATCATGTGAGATGATCTGATCGCAGATCGGGCAAATGTTCACTCCCCGTTCGTCAGCGGGCCTTGCTTCTTCTTCTTTTTCTTCGCTCGTTTCCACCCTCGTTTCCGGCCCCGTCCCCGCTGCCGCGACGGTCTTGGGACTGGCTCGTTTTTCGACGACCGCGGTTTCCGGTTGCTCGGCGGGAGCAGGTTCCGTCTCCGAGGGAGCTGCGACAGTCTCCGTGGATACTTGTGCAGCGGCGGGCTCGATCGAAGTTTCTTCTGTAATTGGAGCGGTTTTGGATGACGCTTGATCCGGCTCTTCGTCAGGTTCAGATCGGGCGCGGGCTTCGAGCTGCATCTTGGTTCCGAGGTGTTGTTCGATGGCTATTTCCGGTTGGACTGGCTCCCCGGGCTCGTCCTGGTGGAAAGCGGGAGGACTTTCACTCGTTGCTTTTAGGGGCTCTTCGACCATCCATTCGTCGATGTCGGACTCGAGCGTTGTTTCCTCGGTGGGAGCTACATCGATTTCTGAGACCGTTGCAATTTGCGCGATAGAGTCATCCAGTCGGTCCCGGAGCCGTTTTGATGCTTGAACCACTTCAGAGAAGGCTGATTTATTGAATAGCTGTCGAAGCCGATCAATCTCGTGGACGAATCGATTAATATCTACACCCTTTTGCTTGGCCTCATGAACCCGCTTCTTCAGAGATCCTATCATGCGATATGCCCGTTTCCGGTCCTTATGATATTTCTCTTTTCGCTTCTCGATCGACCGTTTGATCTTTCTAACGATCTCATCCGTTTTCGCGTAATCGCCAGCTCGACACGCGACTTCGGCTCGGTTGAAACCCTCGATGAGATCGCTGGTGGGTATCCCTCTTGCGGCTGCGTTCTCGATAGCGCTCTTGGCCCTTTGAATGAGGTCCTTCGCAAACTCCCGTTTGTCCCGTTCTCTTCTTGTGTGCACCTTGACTTGGATTGCACGCCGTCCCGCAATAAGGGCAAGATTGATAGCATTGTTGTAGTGGACAAGGGCCTGTCGATAAAATACATCAAATCGATCATCAGGAATAGCATTACTTGATATCTCATCCAATATCGTCTCTCCTTTCGACAGCGCATCTATTGCGCTGGAGAGAAACTTAGTCATCTTCCTATATACCGGATGCGATTCATCCACTCTCTGGCAATATTTTGAGGTTTCCTCAATCTTGTCCTGAGCGGTGTAGTGTTTAATTTCAAGATTACTGATCATTGCCTCTCTGTTTGGGCCCAACAGCATAGCGAATGTGCTCCATAACGCGATTCGATTTCATTAGCTATGCCTCTCTATATATTTGTATTGTCCGAGAGCCACTTCCATATCGCGATCAGTATGTACGTACGTACGAATTTTCTTCCGTCGATAATGCTGGCGGGCCAGATTAACTGCATGTCTCCGACTGCTTCTTCTACCCATCCATAATCGGCCCTAAACCCCATAGTAGAGCAGGATCACCTTGGAGTTCTATCAAAGAAAAGTCCGATATGGTCATCGTAATCTTTCTCATCGATAAGCCCCTCTTCGCGCAATGCTTTGACATGGTAGTGCACCACTTGCCGACTGGTATCCAGAAGGTATGCGATCTCCGAAGCGGAGATGCCCGGGTTCTCTTTGATCAGTTCGATGGTACGTTTCTGGATGTTCGATGCCCGAAGTCTCTTGACATTGGTGAGGTTCATATTTCGCGGGAAGTAGCGCTTATAGCGTCCCTCGCGCCGCGACTTGACGATGCCTTCCTCTTCGAGCACCCGTAGGTGATAGGCGAGCGTTCCGTTGGAGAGTTCGAGATTCGCTTTGATCGCCGAATAATGGTCGCCTGGATGTGCGATAATATAGCCGCGGATCATCCCTCGAACCTCATTGGAGAGGATATCCTCCTTTTTCAGTTTGGTGAGGAGGGGTGCGAACATCGACACGAACCCAACGAAGATAAACTCGAAGGCAAACACAAGTCCGATGGCCACGGCACCGCCAAGAAGGCCAAAGAGTGTGGCGGGGAGCGCAAATTCCGCCTTTGACCGCGCCGCATCCATTTCGGCCTGGCTGTACCCTTTCTCCTCTGATTCGATATCCTCGATAACGATATTCATGGTGGAGTTCGCCGTGGCACCCCGATCATCGGTAACCCGTAACTGGACAGTGTATGTACCCGGTTGGTGATATTCATGCGTCAGCATCGTGCCTGTACCGGTGCTACCGTCGCCAAAAAGCCATTCATGTCTGACGATAGTGCCATCGGGATCGTTGGACTGGCCCGCGTCGAGAACGACCTCGCCCGCTCGATCGGGCATTTGTGTGAGGAGTGCGTCGAGGTCCACCGTCTCGGTGGCCACCGTATCGGGTGGTGTGTTGAACACCTTCTGGATGACGATCTTGGTCTGCGGGTGTGAAAGCGTAATAGATACCGGCGTGTTCCCACAACTCGAACTACCGTAATCGAGCCGAAGGAGGTGGCTGCTTTCCGAAGACGAGACGATCTCCAGCGTGTCGTTCCGTCTCGTTGCACCGTTGTAGGTGAGGTTCATCAAGGTGCGATCCATACCGCTTTCCATCAGGGTTACGGATAGATAACGGTAGCTCCTTCCGTGTATCGCGATCTCGATCTCGAGCGGATCCTCCCAAAGCTCGGCATCGCTGGTGCTTTGGAACATAACGATGGCGGCGTTCGGTTGCGCATTATCGATTTCTGCGTCGGCATTATCGCCGATCCCGTCGCCGTCCGTGTCGATCCATTCGTTCGGGTTGTCGGGGAAATCGTCGGTATTATCGCCGATCCCGTCACCGTCCCGGTCCCACCATTCCTGTGGATCGTCTGGGAACGCATCGACCTCGTTTGCGTAGGTATCACCGTCGCGGTCGGGGTCCGTATTGTCACCGATACCATCCTTGTCGAGATCATACCACTCGCTTTCATCCAGCGGGAACGCGTCCTGGCTGTCGGGCACGCCGTCGCCATCGTCGTCATCATCCCATATATTGGGTATCAGATCGCCGTCGGTATCGAGTGGGGTATCATTTTCATCGAGCGGGTCGGTACCGAGCTTCAGCTCGTCCACATCGGCGTAGCCGTCACCGTCATCGTCGGCATCGGCGTTATTCCCCGTGCCGTCCCCGTCCGTATCGACCCATTCATCTGGGTCGTTGGGGAACGCGTCGGTTGCGTCGCTCACGCCGTCACCGTCGGTATCTGGATTAAGCGGGTCGGTGGAGGTGACATAGCGTTCGGTCTCGTCCGAGAGCCCGTCACCGTCATCGTCGTCGTCGCTTCCATCGGCAATGCCGTCTCCGTCCGTATCCGCTGCGACGGTGATATCGATCGAGGCGACACTGACGACGCCGTTGGAATCCATGGCGATGAGAGAGATGGTATGGTCCGCAGGGTACAGGGTGGCGATGGTGGCCGAGGTCCCGTTTGCGAAGTCGCCATCGAGGTTCGAGGACCAGACGAGCTGGTCGCCGGTGAGCGCGCCGTCCTCCTGGTCCGCGGCGGTTCCCTCGAAGGTGATGTTCGTCCCCTGAACGAAGCTGGCACCGTCGGCCGGTGCGGTGATCGCGACGCTGGGCGCGTCGTTCACGGCGCGGATGGAGAAATCGAGATCGAACGCGGTGGCGTCCTCGCCGTCGCTGACGGTGATCGTCGCGTAATATGTCCCAATGGCGTCCGGAAAGAGATAATGGAGCGTCATATCGCCGCGGGTGACCCAGAGGTATGGGTCGGATGGTTCGACGCTGAGAGCGAGTTCCTCGACGGAGGAGTCGGGGTCCTCCACATGTTGCGCGAGATCGATGCTGCCCGGGATATCCTCGACGACGCTGATGGTGGGCGGGATAAATATGGTGGGTGCGTCGTTCACCGGCGTGATGTTCACCGTAAAGCTCGACAGTGTGGTACGCTCCCCATCGCCGATGGCGATCTCGACCGTATCCTCGAGGACGCCGTCGGGGTACAGGAGGGTGAGGTTCTGGGAAGAGACGGTTACGAACGGGTTATCCACCGCCACCGTGAGTGTCTCCACCGGATCGTCGGGGTCGCTGAGGTAAGGGGTGAGATCCATAATGCAGGGTACATCCTCGGTACAGTTGACGGTGGGTATCATCGCGACGGATGGTGGATCGTTCACCGGAGCGATCGTGACGATGATCTGCTGGTTCGATACGAGGATGCCGTCGGAGAGGGTGATGGTGACGACCTCACCGGTCACGCCCTCCGGATAGAGGAAGGTGATATGCTGGCCTTCAACCGCGGCGTGCTCGCTGCTGGTGCTGACGACGATGTCCGCGGTATCGTTATCGAGATCGGAGATCAGCGGGGTCATATTCAATGTCCATGCGACATCCTCGGTGCCGTATTGGTTCGGGACCCCGGGGTCGACGAACTGCGGTGCGTCGTTCACGCCCTCGACGGTGATATCCACGATGGTGGTGGTGGAGAGTTCGCCGTCCGATACGGTGAATGTAACGCTCTCTTGCAGCCCTCCTTCAGCATAGTAGAAGGTGACGGTCTGGTTGACGATGGTGGTGGAAGGCGAATCGTCGGCGACGTCAAGTTCGTCGACCGGCGTCATATCATCGTCGAGATAGGGTGTGAGGTCGAGCGTCCACGATTGCTCCTCGGAGCCATACTGGGGTGGAATAGCATCGATCATTGGCGGGTCGTTCACCGGCGTGACGGTGACCGATACCAATTGTTCGCATTGGGCGAGACCGTCGGAGAGGGTGACGGACACATTATCCGTGAGAACACCGTCGGGGTAGAGGAACCGCAGCGTTTTCTCGTGGACGGTGACATATGGTGAATCTTCGGTGACGGAAAGTTCTTCGACGGTGTTGTCGATGTCCGATATATACGGGGAGAGGTCGAGGGACCATGGGATATCCTCGGTGCCCTGCTGCGCGGGGATGGAGTGGACC